>CAJBMJ010000167.1 GCA_903954045.1 uncultured beta proteobacterium
ATTGTGCAGGACGCATTGGAGCGCAAGCTTTACGTGATCCGCAAGACGGCCAGTGCCAACATCCAGGCGCTCAAGCTCACCCACAGCAAAGAGTACTACGTGCCCAGCATGTCCAGCCGCACGGTGGTCTACAAAGGTCTGCTGCTGGCGGATCAGGTGGGTGTGTACTTCAAGGACCTCGAAGACGAACGTTGCGTTTCTGCCCTGGGCCTGGTGCACCAGCGCTTCTCCACCAATACATTCCCTGAATGGCCGCTGGCCCACCCCTACCGCTACGTAGCCCATAACGGCGAAATCAACACGGTCAAGGGCAACTACAACTGGATGAAGGCCCGTGAAGGCGTGATGTCTTCTCCTGTTTTGGGGACAGACTTGCAAAAGCTCTACCCCATCAGCTTTGCGGACCAGTCCGACACTGCAACATTCGACAACTGTCTCGAGTTGCTGACCATGTCTGGCTACCCCATCAGCCAGGCAGTGATGATGATGATTCCCGAACCCTGGGAGCAGCACACCACCATGGACGAACGCCGCAAGGCCTTCTATGAATACCACGCTGCCATGCTGGAGCCTTGGGACGGCCCTGCGTCCATCGTATTTACCGATGGTCGCCAAATTGGTGCCACGCTTGACCGCAATGGTCTGCGCCCCTCACGTTATTGCATCACCGATGACGATTTGGTCATCATGGGCTCAGAGTCCGGCGTGCTGCCGGTGCCCGAGAACAAGATTGTGCGCAAGTGGCGCTTGCAGCCTGGCAAGATGTTCCTGATCGATCTGGAGCAGGGGCGCATGATCGACGACGAAGAGCTGAAGGCCAACCTGGCCAACAGCAAGCCCTACAAGCAATGGATTGAAAACCTGCGCATCAAGCTCGACGATGTGCGGGCCGGTGAGCGCCGCGAAGACAAGGCTTTTGCCGCAGTGGTTGCTGGCGTAGAGCCCAAGCGCGTGACCGATACCGTGAGTTTGCTGGACCGCCAGCAGGCATTCGGATTTACCCAGGAAGATCTGAAGTTCCTGATCGCCCCCATGGCGGTGGCTGGTGAAGAAGCCATCGGCTCCATGGGCAATGACAGCCCGCTGGCTGTTTTGAGCGACAAAAACAAGCCCCTGTACAGCTACTTCAAGCAGTTGTTTGCCCAGGTGACCAATCCGCCGATCGACCCGATCCGCGAGGCCATCGTCATGTCGCTGGTGTCCTTTATCGGCCCCAAGCCCAATCTGCTGGACATCAACCAGGTCAACCCTCCCATGCGCCTGGAGGTAAGCCAGCCGGTGCTGAACTTTGCCGACATGGCCAAACTGCGCAATATTGAGTTGCACACGCAGGGCAAATTTCGCAGTCACACCCTGGACATCACCTACCCCCTGGCCTGGGGCCGCGAAGGTGTGGAAGCCAAGTTGGCATCACTCTGCGCAGAGGCTGTTGATGCTATCAGGGGCGGCAAAAACATTCTCATCATCAGTGACCGGGGCGTGAATCGCACGCAGGTTGCCATTCCCGCTTTGCTGGCTTTGTCCGCCATTCACCAGCACCTGGTGCGCGAGGGCCTGCGTACCACCGCGGGCCTGGTGGTCGAAACGGGCACAGCCCGCGAGGTGCACCACTTCGCCGTACTGGCCGGCTATGGCGCAGAAGCGGTTCATCCTTACCTGGCCATGGAAACACTGGTCAACATCCACAAGGATTTGCCTGGCGATCTGAGTGCCGACAAGGCGATCTACAACTACATCAAGGCGGTGGGTAAGGGTCTGTCCAAGATCATGTCCAAGATGGGGGTCAGCACCTACATGAGCTACTGCGGTGCGCAGTTGTTTGAAGTCATTGGCCTCAACAGCAAGACCATCGAGAAGTATTTCACACGCACCCCAAGCAAGGTTGAGGGTATCGGTGTTTTCGAAATTGCGGAAGAGTCCATTCGCACCCACCAACTGGCCTTTGGCGATAGCCCCGTGCTTGCCAATGCGCTGGAAACTGGTGGTGAATATGCCTGGCGTGTGCGTGGCGAAGAGCACATGTGGACGCCTGATGCGATTGCCAAGCTGCAGCACAGCACCCGCGCCAACAACTGGAACACCTACAAAGAGTACGCTCAGATCATTAACGACCAGAGCAAGCGCCATTTGACCTTGCGCGGCTTGTTTGAGTTCAAAGTGGATCCCGCCAAGGCGATTCCACTGGAAGAAGTGGAATCGGCCAAAGAAATTGTCAAGCGCTTTGCTACCGGTGCGATGTCGCTGGGCTCTATCAGCACCGAGGCCCACGCCACCCTGGCCGTGGCCATGAACCGCATTGGTGGCAAGAGCAACACCGGTGAAGGTGGTGAAGACGCAGCGCGTTACCGCAATGAACTCAAAGGCATCCCGATCAAAAAGGGAGACAGTCTGAAGAGCGTGATTGGTGCAGAGAACGTGGAAGTGGATTTGCCGCTCGAGGCAGGTGACTCACTGCGCAGCCGCATCAAACAGGTGGCCTCCGGACGTTTTGGCGTGACCGCAGAGTACCTGCACAGTGCTGATCAGATCCAGATCAAGATGGCCCAGGGCGCCAAGCCCGGTGAAGGCGGCCAACTGCCAGGCGGCAAGGTATCCGAGTACATCGGCAAGTTGCGTCACTCCGTGCCTGGCGTGGGTCTGATTTCGCCCCCGCCGCACCATGACATTTACTCGATTGAAGATCTGGCGCAACTGATCCACGATCTGAAGAACGTGGCGCCACACTCCGGCATCAGCGTCAAGTTGGTGTCCGAGATCGGTGTGGGCACCATTGCCGCAGGCGTGGCCAAGTGCAAGGCTGACCATGTGGTGATTGCGGGCCACGACGGCGGCACAGGGGCCTCGCCCTGGTCGTCCATCAAGCATTGCGGCAGCCCCTGGGAAATTGGACTGGCTGAAACCCAGCAGACGCTGGTGCTCAACCGCCTGCGCAGCCGAATCCGTGTGCAGGCCGATGGCCAGATGAAGACCGGTCGCGACGTGGTGATTGGGGGGCTGCTGGGTGCCGATGAATTCGGCTTTGCGACTGCACCGCTGGTGGTGGAAGGCTGCATCATGATGCGCAAGTGCCACCTCAATACCTGCCCTGTCGGCGTGGCCACGCAAGACCCGGTGCTTCGCGCCAAGTTCTCTGGCAAGCCGGAGCACGTGGTGAATTACTTCTTCTTTATTGCAGAAGAAGTGCGCCAAATCATGGCCCAGCTGGGCATCGCCAAGTTCAACGACCTGATTGGCCGCGCAGATCTGCTCGATACCCGCAAGAGCATTGAACACTGGAAGGCGCAGGGCCTGGATTTCAGCCGTTTGTTTGCACAGCCCCAGGTTCCAGCCGATGTGCCCCGCTTCCAGACGCTGGAGCAAGACCACGGCCTGGAGAAGGCGCTGGACAACGTGCTGATTGCCAAGAGCCGTGCGGCCATCGACAAGGGTGAGCGCGTGCAATTCATGGAGGTGGCGCGCAATGTCAACCGTTCGGTGGGAGCCATGTTATCGGGCGCAGTCACCAAGGTGCACCCGGAAGGGCTGCCGGATGACACCATCCGCATCCAGCTTGAAGGCACCGGTGGTCAATCCTTTGGTGCGTTCCTGGCCAAGGGCATCACCTTGTATTTGATTGGCGATGCCAACGACTACACCGGCAAGGGCCTGAGCGGTGGCCGTGTGGTGGTGCGACCCAGCATTGACTTCCGGGGTGAAGCCATCCGCAACACCATCGTTGGAAACACGGTCATGTATGGAGCTACGACCGGTGAAGCCTTCTTCAGCGGCGTGGCAGGTGAACGCTTTGCCGTGCGTCTGTCCGGAGCCACTGCGGTTGTCGAAGGCACAGGAGACCATGGCTGTGAATACATGACAGGCGGTACTGTGGCCGTGTTGGGCAAAACCGGGCGCAACTTTGCCGCCGGTATGAGCGGAGGCGTGGCCTATGTGTACGACGAAGACGGCCAATTCGCCAAACGTTGCAACACCGCCATGGTCAGCCTGGACAAGGTGCTGACCGCCGCCGAGCAGGAGTCCAGCATGGACAAGGCCATCTGGCATCGCGGCGCGTCGGACGAAGCCCAGCTCAGGAAGCTGCTGGAAGACCACAACCGCTGGACGGGCAGCAAACGTGCCCGCGAATTGCTGGACAACTGGGAGACCTCGCGCGCCAAGTTCGTCAAGGTCTTCCCCTTGGAGTACAAGCGCGCTTTGGGCGAGATTCATGCCAAAAAATCGGCCTTAGCGCCCGTCAAACCTGCATCAACAGCTACAAAAAAAGTAGCGACTGCGGCTAAGTAAAGGAAGAGTCATGGGAAAAATCACGGGATTCATGGAATTTGAGCGGCTTGAGGAGGGGTACAAGCCGGTGAGCGAGCGCCTCAAGCATTACAAGGAATTTGTAGTGGGGCTCGACGATGCGCAGGCGAACAAGCAGGCGGCCCGCTGCATGGACTGCGGTACGCCGTTTTGCAACAGCGGCTGCCCGGTCAACAACATCATTCCTGACTTCAACGATCTGGTCTACCACGCCGACTGGAAGCAGGCGTTCGACACCCTGAGCAGCACCAATAACTTCCCGGAATTCACCGGTCGTATTTGCCCCGCGCCTTGCGAGGCAGCTTGCACTCTGAATGTCAATGGCGAAGCGGTGGGTATCAAATCCATCGAGCACGCCATCATTGACCGCGCCTGGTCTGAAGGCTGGGTTGTGCCGCAGCCCGCCAAGGTGAAGTCGGGCAAAAAGGTCGCTGTGGTGGGCTCGGGTCCCGCTGGCATGGCTGCTGCGCAGCAACTGGCGCGCGCCGGTCACGATGTGACGCTGTTCGAGAAAAATGACCGCATCGGCGGCCTGCTGCGCTACGGTATTCCTGACTTCAAGATGGAAAAGTCGCACATTGACCGCCGCGCCGAACAACTCCGGGCTGAGGGTGTAAGCATTCGCACCGGGGTCATGGTCGGCGAATGGCCGAAAGACTCCAAAGTCACCAATTGGGCCAAAGAGACCGTGTCTGCTGCGCAGTTGCAAAAAGACTTTGACGCGGTGCTGCTGACCGGCGGCTCCGAGCAGTCGCGCGACCTGCCCGTGCCCGGCCGCAATCTGGACGGCATCCACTTTGCCATGGAGTTTTTGCCGCAGCAAAACAAGGTCAACGCGGGCGACAAGCTCAAGGGCCAGCTGCGTGCCGATGGCAAGCACGTCATCGTGATTGGCGGCGGTGACACCGGCTCGGATTGCGTAGGCACCAGCAACCGCCATGGCGCGTTGAGTGTTACCCAGTTTGAAGTAATGCCCCAACCTCCCGAAGAAGAAGATAGGCCGCTCACCTGGCCCTACTGGCCTTTGAAGCTGCGCACCAGTTCCAGCCACGATGAAGGGTGCGAGCGGGTATTTTCGATTTCCACCAAGGAATTCATGGGTGAAAAAGGCAAGGTGACGGGTCTCAAAACGGTGAATGTTGAGTTCAAGGGCGGCAAACTGGTGGATGTTCCTGGGACAGAAAAAGTCCTCAAGGCCGATCTGGTCCTGCTGGCCATGGGCTTTGTGAACCCGGTGGCCACCGTGCTGGAAGCCTTTGGCGTGGAAAAAGATGCCAGAGGCAATGCCAAGGCGACTACCGATGCCGCTGGCTGCTACGCCACCAATGTGCCCAAAGTGTTTGCTGCGGGTGACATGCGCCGTGGGCAGTCGCTGGTGGTCTGGGCCATCCGTGAAGGCCGCCAGGCCGCCAGGTCGGTGGACGAGTTCCTCATGGGAAGCAGCGTACTTCCACGCTAGTTTTCGGGTAATCCCTTATGATTCAAAGGCCGGGCAAAACCGGCCTTGTTTCTTTTATGGCCCCCACCTCCAGCGATAACCTTGTTGAACTTCAGGACCTGTCCTTCGGCTACGGCGAACGCCTGATCCTGGACGGGGTGAGTCTGTCTGTTCCCCGTGGCAAGGTCACTGCATTGATGGGGGCATCGGGCGGTGGGAAAACCACGGTGTTGCGTCTGATCGGCGGCCAGTACCGGGCGCAAACAGGCAAAGTGCTGCTGCATGGAAAGTCCAAGGAAGAGGCATCGCAAAACCTGGGTACTCTGGACGCCCGGGTGCTCTTTGCTGCGCGTCGCCGCATGGGCATGCTGTTTCAGTTTGGTGCCCTATTTACCGATTTAAGTGTGTTTGACAACGTGGCTTTCCCCTTGCGTGAACACACCAATTTGCCAGAGGCTCTGGTACGCGACATTGTGCTCATGAAACTCAACGCCGTGGGCCTGCGTGGCGCGCGCGACCTCATGCCCGCCGAAGTGTCTGGCGGCATGGCTCGCAGGGTGGCATTGGCGCGTGCCATTGCGCTGGACCCTGAATTGGTGATGTACGACGAACCTTTTGCCGGTCTGGACCCAATTTCGCTGGGGACGGCGGCCAGATTGATTCGCCAGCTCAACGATGCCATGGGCTTGACCAGTATTGTGGTGTCGCACGATCTGGAAGAAACCTTCCATATAGCCGACAAGGTCATCGTGCTGGCTAACGGCAAGATTGCGGCCCAGGGCACGCCCGAAGAGGTGCGCCACAGCGAAGATCCGCTGGTGCACCAGTTTGTCAACGCCCTGCCTGAAGGCCCGGTGCGTTTCCACTATCCGGCTTCGTCCGTGGAAGAGGATTTTGCGAAGGGGGGGCAGCCATGAGCTGGTATCACCCCTCCGATATTGGATTTGCCGTACGCGGCAAACTGGCAGATTTGGGATATGGTGCCCGCCTGTTTGCCAGGTTGTTGGGGTCAGCGGGCGCTGTAGCGCGCAGACCCGCGCTGGTCCGCGATCAGATCCATTTCATGGGCAACTTCTCGCTGGCCATCATTGCCGTGTCCGGAGTCTTTGTCGGTTTTGTACTGGGTTTGCAGGGTTATTACACCTTGCAGCGCTATGGTTCGTCAGAGGCCCTTGGCCTGTTGGTGGCCTTGAGTCTGGTGCGCGAGTTGGGGCCGGTAATCACTGCCCTGCTGTTTGCGGGGCGGGCTGGAACTTCATTGACCGCGGAAATCGGTCTGATGAAAGCGGGTGAGCAGCTGAGCGCCATGGAAATGATGGCAGTGGATCCAGTACTGCGCATTTTGGCGCCCCGTTTTTGGGGTGCCGTGATTGCCATGCCCGTTTTGGCTGCGGTCTTCAGCGCTGTGGGCATTTTGGGTGGCTGGGCAGTAGGCGTGCTGATGATTGGAATTGACGCAGGCTCCTTCTGGAGCCAGATGCAAGGTGGTGTGGATGTCTGGATGGATGTAGGCAACGGCGTCATCAAGAGCCTGGTGTTTGGTTTTGCAGTCAGCTTTATCGCGCTGCTGCAGGGTTATGTGGCGCAGCCCACGCCAGAGGGAGTTGCCAGGGCCACGACCCGCACCGTGGTGGTGGCCTCTCTCACCGTATTGGGGCTGGACTTCGTCCTGACCGCCATGATGTTCAGTATTTAGGAGATTGCGGATGCAACGTTCCAGTAAAGATGTTTGGGTAGGGCTCTTTGTCCTGCTCGGTGCAGCGGCTATCCTGTTTCTGGCTTTGCAGTCAGCCAACCTCCTGTCGTTCAGCTTTGATCGGGGCTATCCAGTCACCGCCAAGTTTGAAAATATCGGGGGACTCAAGCCCAAAGCAGCGGTAAAAAGCAGTGGAGTGGTTGTCGGGCGGGTCGAGTCCATCACTTTTGATGACAAAACTTTTCAGGCCAGGGTGACTCTCGCCATGGACAAGCGTTTTGCTTTCCCCAAAGACAGTTCTCTCAAGATTCTGACCAGCGGACTGCTGGGAGAGCAATACATTGGCATTGAGGCGGGCGCTGATGTGGCCAATTTGGCCGCGGGTGATGCTATCTCTTCGACCCAGTCGGCCGTGGTTCTGGAGAACCTGATTGGCCAATTTCTGTACAACAAAGCGGCGGATGGCCCCAGTGGAGAAACGAAGTGATCTCGGTAATCAAGAATATTCGATGGATGCGCTGGTGTCTGCTGGCCTGCTTGGTGATGCTGCAGGCCTGCGCAACCGTCGCCAACCCTGACCCGCGTGATCCCCTGGAGTCGTTCAACCGTGGGGTATTCGGATTCAATGATGTGCTGGACAAGGCGGTGGTCAAGCCAGTGGCCACCGTGTACCGGGACGCTACTCCGAGCTGGTTTCGCAAAGGCGTGTCCAACTTCTTTGGCAATCTGGGCGACATGTGGTCCATTGTCAATAGCGCACTGCAAGGGCGCGGACAAGCCACCGGGGACAGCATCGGCCGGGTGATGATCAATACCACGGTGGGTCTGGGTGGCTTGATCGACGTGGCCAGCGATCTGGAGGTTGAGCGGCACAGTGCGGACTTTGGCCTGACGCTCGGGCGTTGGGGCGTGCCTTCTGGTCCGTATGTGGTGCTGCCTCTGTTGGGGCCCTTCACTTTGCGCGAAGTCGCTGCATTGCCGGTGGATCAGCAGGGCAATCTTCTCAACCACATCACGGACGATCCGTCACGCTATGGATTCTCGGTACTTCACGTGGTGGACATCCGGTCCCAGTACCTGCGCGCTGGCGAGATTGTGGAGGGTGCGGCACTGGACGCATACAGCTTTACCCGGGATTCCTACTTGCAGCGCCAGCGCAACCGTATTTACGACGGCAACCCGCCGGAAGATCAATAAGTCGACGCAACATACGGGTTTGCGTCACATGCTTTGCTTATCTTTTACACAGGCCGCCGATAATGCACTCTGACTTGGAGTACAAAGCAGACATGACAACAAAACGTGCTTTTTTTCGGTGGGCCACATTGGCATTGACCTCGGTAGTTCTGCTGGGGGGCGGTGTCGCCCGAGCAGAAGATGAGGCCCCAGATGCCCTGATCAAGCGCTTGTCTGTGGATGTGCTGGACACCATCAAGGCCGACAAGGCCCTGCGCGCTGGCGATATGGTCAAGTTGGTAGCGCTGGTGGACGATCGGATCATGCCCAATGTCAATTTCCTGCGAATGACATCCTCGGCAGTTGGTCCCGCTTGGCGACAAGCTACACCGGAACAGCAAAAGCGCCTGCAAGAAGAGTTCAAAATATTACTGGTACGCACCTATGCAGGTGCCCTGTCCCAGGTCAGTACCCAGACCATTTCCCTCAAACCGCTGCGTGCAAGTCCGGAAGATAAAGAAGTGCTGGTAAGAACCGAAATAAAAGGTGGGGGTGACCCCATCCAACTCGACTACCGGATGGAGAAAACCCCCGGACAGGGTGCTGGATGGAAAATTTATAACCTCAATGTGCTGGGTGTCTGGCTGGTGGAAACCTACAAGAGCCAGTTTGCCCAGGAAATTAACAGCAAAGGGCTGGACGGCCTGATTGTGACCCTGAGTGATCGCAATAAGGCCAATAGCAAGAAAGGTTGATGTGCTGAGCCTACCTACCTCGCTAACGCATGCAGATGCCACGGCCTGCCTGCATCAGCTCACCAACGATATGGCGCGGGAGTCTTCTGCCCAGGTGGTTGTGGATGCAGCGCTACTGCGCAGTTTCGACTCGTCTGCGCTGGCAGTGCTACTGGCTCTGCGGCGCGAATGCGCCCGGGCAGGCAAGTACTTTGTAGTCCAGGGTCTGCCGGACCGGTTGCGGGATCTGGCTGCCTTGTACGGTATCGAGAGACTTCTGCCGAGCGCCTGACCGCGTCTGAGTAAAATAGCGCGCTTCCATGCCCGCTATCTCCTTCCAATCTGTTTCCAAAGCCTATCCGTCGCCCCGCGGCCCCGAAGGCAGCACCTTTCTGGCACTCGATGATGTCAGTCTCGATATCGAGGAAGGCGAGTTTTTCGGCCTGTTAGGCCCCAACGGCGCTGGCAAGACCACCATGATCAGTATTCTGGCGGGATTGACACGTGCAACCGGCGGGCGTGTTTCTGTCCTGGGAAGCGACGTACAGGGGGATTTCGCTGCTGCACGCCGCAAGCTCGGTGTGGTGCCGCAGGAACTGGTATTCGATCCCTTTTTCAATGTGCGCGAAGCGCTGCGATTTCAGTCGGGCTACTTTGGCATCAAGAACAACGATGCCTGGATTGACGAACTACTGGAAAGCCTGGGTCTCACAGACAAGGCAAACGCCAATATGCGTCAGTTGTCGGGCGGTATGAAACGCCGTGTGCTGGTAGCCCAGGCCCTGGTTCACAAGCCACCGGTCATTGTTCTGGATGAGCCCACTGCTGGGGTCGACGTGGAGTTGCGACAAACCTTGTGGCACTTCATAGCCAAACTCAACAAGCAGGGCAACACGGTGCTGCTCACCACCCACTACCTGGAAGAGGCGGAAGCCCTGTGCGGCCGCATTGCCATGCTGAAAACCGGCCGCATTGTGGCTTTGGACAAGACCAGCTCCCTGCTTAAGGCCGCGAGCAGCAATGTGTTGCGATTCAAAACCGACGCTGTTTTGCCTGAGGCCCTGGCTGCGCGCGCGCGCATCACCGGCCGCATTGTGCAGTTGCCCGCCAACAACGCGCTCGAAATCGAGCAGTACCTCGCTGCTGTTCGGGAAGCAGGCGTGGCGGTCGATGACGTGGAAATCCGCAAGGCAGACCTGGAAGACGTGTTCATTGACGTGATGAACGCCGCAGGGGATGCGAGTAACGCCGAGGCAAGAGCATCATGACCGGCTGGCAAATGCTGCTCTACAAAGAGGTGTTGCGCTTCTGGAAGGTGAGCTTCCAGACCGTGGCTGCCCCTGTGCTCACGGCGGTTTTGTACTTGATGATTTTTGGCCATGTACTGGAAGACCATGTGAAGGTCTATGACAGCATCAGCTACACCGCCTTTTTGGTCCCAGGTCTGGTCATGATGAGTGTGTTGCAAAACGCGTTTGCCAACAGTTCTTCCTCGTTGATTCAGAGCAAGATCATGGGCAACCTTGTGTTCCTGATGCTCACACCCCTGTCGCATTGGCACTGGTTTATCGCCTACGTGGGCTCGTCCATCGCGCGTGGCCTGGTTGTGGGGTCGGGCGTATTTATTGTGACCGGCTGGTTCGCTCATTTGTCCTTTGCTGCACCGCTTTGGATTTTGGTTTTTGCCGTTGCGGGCGCTGCATTGCTGGGTACGCTCGGACTGATAGCGGGTTTGTGGGCAGAAAAGTTCGATCAGCTGGCAGCTTTTCAAAACTTCGTCATCATGCCCATGACATTTTTGAGTGGTGTGTTTTACTCCATCCACTCCTTGCCCGCTTTCTGGCAAACCGTGAGCCACCTGAATCCATTTTTCTACATGATCGATGGCTTTCGGTACGGCTTTTTTGGCGTCAGCGACGTATCCCCCTGGCTTAGCCTGGGAATTGTGGGCGTTGCGCTGGGCATAGCGGGCGTGCTGGCCGTCCATTTATTGCGGATCGGCTACAAAATCCGCAGCTAACTTCTATTTGTCATGACCGCAGAACAACTCCAACAACTGATTTCCGCAGGCCTGCCCTGCGATGTGTGCCAACTCGAGGGAGACGGCCGCCATTGGTACGCGACCATCGTGTCGGCTGCTTTTGAGGGCAAGCGCCTGATTCAGCGCCATCAGCAGGTCTACGCCACTTTGGGTAGCCGCATGCATACCGACGAAGTTCACGCACTTTCCATGAAAACCTTCACACCGGCTGAATGGGCCAAACAGGGCGCTTGAGCTCGCACACCGTCTTTATTCATGGATAAATTACTGATTCGGGGCGGTCGTGCCCTAAGTGGCGAAGTGCCGATTTCTGGGGCCAAGAACGCTGCTCTGCCCGAGCTATGTGCTGCCTTGCTGACAGCAGAACCTGTGACCTTGCGCAATGTGCCTGGGCTGCAGGATGTTTCCACCATGCTCAAGCTCATACGCAATATGGGTGTGCAGATCGAACAATCGGGTGACGGTGTGGTGCAGATCAATGCCGCGGCGCTCGACAAGCCTGAAGCCCCATATGAGCTGGTCAAAACCATGCGCGCCTCGGTGCTTGCGCTGGGGCCTTTGCTGGCGCGTTTTGGTCGGGCTACGGTATCTCTTCCCGGCGGGTGCGCCATTGGTTCGCGCCCGGTGGATCAGCACCTCAAGGGTCTCACTGCCATGGGGGCAGAGATCACGGTGGAACATGGCTACATGCTTGCCAAGCTGCCCCAGGGGTGCACCCGTCTGAAAGGCGCGCGCATTGCCACCGACATGGTGACCGTGACCGGCACCGAGAACTTTCTGATGGCAGCTGCTCTGGCAGAGGGTGAAACCCTGCTTGAAAACGCCGCGCAAGAACCAGAAATTCCAGACCTGGCAGAGATGCTGATCCAGATGGGAGCCCGAATCGAAGGTCACGGTACCAGCCGTATCCGAATTCAAGGCGTGGAGTCTTTGCACGGTTGCAACCACCAGGTAGTAGCGGATCGCATTGAGACGGGCACCTTTTTGTGCGCCGTTGCAGCTGCGGGCGGTGATGTCGTGCTCAAGCACGGGCGCTGTGACCATCTGGATGCCGTGATCGACAAACTGCGCGATGCGGGTGTGACGATAACTGCCGTGGAGGGTGGCATTCGCGTGCAAGCCCAAGGTCCGGCGTTCAAACACTTGAAGGCGCAAACGTTCCGTACCACCGAGTACCCGGGATTTCCCACCGACATGCAGGCCCAGTTCATGGCCCTGAACTGCATTGCCCAAGGGCCCAGCAAGGTGACAGAGACCATTTTTGAAAACCGGTTCATGCACGTCAATGAACTGGTGCGTCTGGGTGCGCACATCCAGATCGACGGCAAGGTTGCTGTGATCGAGGGCGTACCGCGTCTTTCAGGCGCTACGGTGATGGCGACTGATTTGCGGGCCTCTGCCAGCTTGGTGATAGCAGGGCTGGTTGCCGAAGGCGAAACCGTGGTGGACCGCATTTACCATTTGGACCGTGGTTATGACCATATGGAAACCAAACTGCGTGGCATCGGTGCGGATATTGAAAGAATCAAATGACCCCCACGCTCATCACTTCGTGTATTTCGCTGCCCCCCAGGGGGGCCTTCACGCCTTGGGGCGGCCCGGCGGCGTTCAACGCATGAGTACCAACATGATCACTCTCGCATTGTCCAAGGGGCGCATCTTCGAGGAAACTGTACCTCTGCTGAAGGCGGCCGGTATTGAGGTGCTGGACGACCCCGAGAAATCCCGCAAACTCATTCTTGACACCAATCAGCCCCATGTGCGCGTGTTGGTGGTCCGGGCGACCGATGTGCCAACTTACGTGCAATACGGCGGCGCGGACATGGGTATTACCGGCAAAGACACCTTGCTGGAGCACGGCAGTCAGGGATTGTTTCAGCCTCTGGATCTGCAAATTGCCAAGTGCCGCATCAGTGTCGCGGTGCGGGCCGACTTTGATTACGTCTCTGCCGTCAAGCAAGGCTCCCGGCTGACCGTGGCCACCAAATATGTGGCGATTGCCCGGGAGTTTTTCGCCTCCAAGGGCGTGCATGTGGACCTGATCAAGCTGTACGGCAGCATGGAGCTCGCTCCCTTGGTGGGTATGGCCGACGCCATCGTGGATTTGGTGTCTACCGGCAATACGCTCAAGGCCAATCACCTCGTGGAAGTGGAGCGCATCATGGATATCAGCTCGCGTCTGGTGGTGAATCAGGCAGCACTCAAGCTCAAGCAGGAACCCATTCGCAACATCATTCAGGCATTTTCTGGTGCAGTGGGGCGCTAGTTTGGGCCACAATGGTCGTCATGTCACTTTTCGAGACGACACTCGCATTCAGTAACTTTGCAGTCCTGGCTGGCAACAACCCGGGCCAGCAGGATGTCGATGCCTGCCTGATCGTGGTGTTGGGCAGCCAGCCTGGCAAGCGTTATGTCATCAACGCGTCACCCCTGCTCTTGGGGCGGGACAGCACCGCCGACATCATCATCGATGACCCCAGTGTTTCGCGTCGACAGGTGGTGCTCGAGTTGCATGGAGACTCCGTGCACCTGATTGACGGAGGGTCGACCAACGGAACCTACGTCAACGATGTCAAGGTAAGCAGCGGACAAACCGTCGTTCTGCAACGCCAGGACCGCATTCGCATTGGCAAAACTGTGCTGAAGTTTTTGCCAAAGGGAGACCAGGAGGCCTACTACACCGGTGTTCTGGAGTCGCGCGCCCAGATGGACGCGCTGACCCAGATTTACAACAAGGGCTTTTTGTTGGAGGCGCTGGAAACCCAGTTTGCCCGGGCGAGAAGTCAATCGATAGACCTCAGCCTGATGGTCATAGACCTGGACAAATTCAAGCAGGTCAATGACACGCACGGACACGATGTGGGCGACTTGGTACTGGTATCAGCAGCACGGGTGCTCGCCGGGGCCCTGAAACGGCACGGCGCCATTTTGGGCCGGTTTGGAGGTGAAGAGTTTGCAGCGCTGCTGCCAGGGTGTGGTCTGGTGGAAGCGCTGCAATGGGCAGAATCCCTTCGTCTGGCCCTGGAGAACACATCGGTCCCGTTCAATGGCGGGGCGGTTGGTGTGACTGCCAGCATTGGGGTAGCGGCACTCACAGCATCCGTGGCCAATTCCCAGGAACTGTTTCGGCAGGCTGACCAGGCCGTCTACCGTGCCAAGAATTCGGGTCGCAACCGCGTAGAGTCTGCCTAGTTGAACTGCAGTCCTGCGCTGTGGTGTTTCAAATACCGGTAATTTTTCACTATGAATTTTGTAGCTACTCCTGTACGTCTATCAACCGCTAGCGGTACTTTTGAGGCTGAATTCAAAGCGCGATTGCATTGGTCTGCGGA
>CAJBMJ010000168.1 GCA_903954045.1 uncultured beta proteobacterium
GCACCCAGGACGGTGGCCGAGCCGCGCAAGTAAGCTTCAAGAACGCACCTGCCGCATTGCTCACCACCGATGGACAGACTGCGTTGGAGCACGCGGTGGACATCGGCGTTGCCTGCCTGTGTGCGGAAGCCGTTGGCGTGATGGACAAGACTTTGGCGATCACCGCTGACTACATGAACACCCGTAAACAATTTGGTGTGGCCATCTCTAGCTTTCAGGCCCTGCGCCACCGTGCCGCCGACATGAAGATGCAGCTGGAACTGGCACGCTCCATGAGCTTTTACGCCAGCCTCAAGCTCAATGCACCTGCAGAGGAGCGCCGCGCTGCGATGGCGCGCGCCAAGTACCAGCTAGGTCAAAGCATGCGCTTTGTCGGCCAGCAAGCTGTGCAGTTGCACGGGGGTATTGGCGTGACGGACGAATACATCGTCAGCCATTACTTCAAAAAGCTCACCCAGATGGAAATGACCTTTGGTGACAGTCTGCACCACTTGGGCGAAGTGTCCGCGCGCATGAAAGATACGGCTGGCGTATTCGCCTGATGGTTCGCCCAACACCCAAAAAGCCTCGCCACGCAGCCAGCCTTATCGTTTACCGAAACGCTGGCGGGCGAACCGAGGTTTTATTGGGCAGGCGCCATGCTCGCGCCAGATTCGCGCCTGACGTTTATGTGTTTCCGGGAGGCGCAGTCGACCGTTCTGACTTTTCAAACTCCCTGGCCCAAGACCCTCTCGCCGCCCATATGGGTGTGGGAAAGCATGCGGCCCTCGCGCAAGCTCTGAGGGTAGCAGCCATACGCGAAGCAAGAGAGGAAACTGGCCTGACGCTCGTGTCTGCAGATGAAGCCTCTTGTCTTCAATACATCGGTCGCGCCATCACACCAGTATTTAGTCCTGTTCGTTACCACGCACGTTTTTTTGCAGCCAGCGCAGAGCATTTTGAAGGCGACATCGGGGGCGACGGAGAACTGCAACATCTCCACTGGGTATCCGTTGAGAAGGCCTTGAACTACCGCTTGATCGACGTAACGACCTTTATGTTGCAGGAACTTGAACGCGAGTTGCAGGGCGAGCGGAGTCGTTTACCCCTGTTCACGTATTACGCTAACTCCCCACGGGTGCTGTACCGCCCTAAACTGGGAAATGAATCGTCTATCTACTGAAGAAGGTTTGCCCTACATCAAGAAACCAAGGGTTTACCCGCAATAGACTGTTCGCACTCAAAATAACAAGAATCCAATCATTAAAAAACCGCTGAGGAGACAACCTTGCTAGCTGCCTACATTACCCATCCCGACTGTGCCAGACACGAAATGGGCCCCCATCATCCCGAGTGTCCGGAGCGTCTGGGCGCCATCAACGATTACTTGCTGGTCAAGGGTTTGCTGGATTACATGAACACCTACGACGCGCCCATGGCAACCGTAGAGCAGTTGGGTCGTGCCCACACCACCTCGTATGTTTACGAACTGATGGACGCTTCTCCCAAAGAGGGCTATCACAAGGTGGACCCTGACACCGATATGAACCCCCACACCATCAAGGCAGCACTGCGATCAGCCGGTGCGGCCGTGTTGGCCACAGATCTGGTGCTCTCGGGCGAGGTTCCTAGTGCGTTCTGCAGTGTTCGCCCACCAGGCCACCATGCTGAGCGCGCTGCGGCCATGGGATTTTGCTTTTTTAACAATGTGGCGGTCGGCATGCGCCATGCCTTGGACGTCCACAATCTGGAGCGCGTCGCCCTGATCGACTTTGATGTGCACCATGGCAATGGCAGTGAAGACATCTTCCGCGGTGATGACCGTGTGCTGATGTGCTCCATCTTTGAAGAAGGTCTTTATCCTTTTTCAGGTGAAAACGCCACAGGCGACAACATGGTCAATGTAGGCCTGCCCTCTCGCTCAGGCAGCGACAAGTTCCGCGAGGCAGTGACGCAACAGTGGATTCCTGCCCTCGATAAATTTGCACCCCAACTGATTTACATCTCCGCCGGGTTTGATGCCCACCGCGAAGACGATATGGGAAACCTGGGACTGGTCGATGCTGACTATGCCTGGGTCACCCAGCAACTGATGAACGTAGCCAAGCGGCACTGCCAGGGCCGCATGATCTCTTGCCTGGAGGGGGGCTATGTGCTGAACCCTCTGGCGCGCAGTGTCGGTGAGCACGTCAAGGTGCTCATCGGTGCTGACTGAAAAACTTATGGACAAACACTACCTTACCCCCCTCTTCTCCCCCGAATCCATCGTCGTTTTTGCGGGGCCGCTGGACGATCCAGCGAAGCAGACCCATCAGGCGCGAGCGCTGGTGGAGTCACTGAATTCCCAGACTTACACCGGTACCATTAGCTTTCTGGATATCCAGAGCACAGGCACCCTGGCGGATCTGGCCCATTCCAGGGCCGATCTGGCCATCATTGCCTTGCCACCCGCCGATGTCGAATCGGCGCTGGAAATTGCGGGGCGCATTGCCTGCCGCACGGCACTGATCATCTCCAGCGGGCTGAGTGCCGAGCGGGCCGCCGATCTCAAAAAAATTGCACGCCGCGAGGGGGTGCACCTGCTGGGGCCCAACAGCCTGGGCGTGCAGCGCCCGCAGCTCCAGCTCAACGCCAGCGCCGCAGGCCCTCTGGCCAAACGCGGCTCGCTGGCACTGGTGTCGCAATCGGGGGCACTTACTTCGTCCATGCTGGACTGGGCGAGCAAGAACGCGGTCGGGTTTTCTTCCGTCGTTTCACTGGGCCCACACACCGGCGTAGACATTGCCCAGGTACTCGACTTTTTGGCCAATGACGCCCAAACCCACAGCATCGTGGTGTACCTGGAAGGCATCGCCAACGCGCGCCATTTCATGAGCGCCCTGCGTATGGCAGCAAACGCCAAACCGGTGGTGGTGCTCAAAGCCGGACGCAAGCCAGCGGGCAATCTGGCGGCGCAAACGCACAGCGGCGCCATTGTGGGCAGTGATGACGTGTTTGATGCAGCCTTGCGCCGCTCGGGTGCGGTGCGAGTGCAGTCTTTTGTGGAATTGTTTTCTGCCGCGAAGTGCCTGGCCTCGCGCTACCGCCCCGTAGGCAAGCGCCTGGCCATTGTGACCAATGGTGGCGGCCCGGGTGTATTGGCAGCCGACTGGGTGAACGAGATCAAACTCCAGCTGGGAATCCTTAGCCCCGAATCGGCCAGCCAGCTCAAGCCTCTTCTGCCAGAGCTGGCGTCGCTGGTTGATCTGATTGATGTATCAGAAGAAGGCGGTCCAAGCCACTACAAAGCAGCTATCGAAGCCGCTGGGCATGACCGTGGCGTGGACGGCATTCTGGCAATCTACTCGCCTAAGCTTGGCATGGACGCCTCGGAGGTTGCCCAGGCTCTGGCCGATGTCAAAAAGTCCGTTGGCAAGCCCCTGCTGGCCTGCTGGATGGGCGACTCTACAGTGGTTGCGGCCCGCACCATATTCAACGACGCTGCCATCCCCAGTTTCCGCACACCGGAGATGGCCGTGGGGGCCTTTGGCAACATTGCTTCGTTCTATCAGAACCAGCAGCTTCTCTTGCAAACGCCACCCCCCTTGTCCACGCTGGCCAAGCCCGACATTGAAGGCGCGCGCCTCGTCATCGAAAGCGTGCTGGCTGAGCGCCGCAAGGTGCTTACCGAAATGGAGTCGAAAACGCTGCTTTCGGCCTTCCATATCCCGGTAACCAGGACCATTCTGGCGCGCAATGCCACCGAAGCCATGATGATCGCCACGCAACTGGGCTTCCCGGTAGCGCTGAAGATTGACTCGCCAGACATCAGCCACAAGTCGGATGTGCAAGGTGTGGCGCTGAACATCATGAACGCCACCAGCGCGCGTGACACCTACAACGACATGGTGCAAACGGTGGCACGCCTGCAGCCCAACGCCCGGATCAACGGTGTCACGGTGCAGACCATGGCACGCAAACGCCATGGGCGCGAGATCTATATTGGCCTGGTGACTGACGACCCATTCGGCCCCGTCATAGCTTTTGGCGCTGGCGGCACCATGATCGAGCTGATCAACGATCGGGCCATGGAATTACCGCCACTCAACCAGTTCCTGGCGCGGCGACTGATTGAGCGTTCGCGGGTTTCGGAAACACTCGGTGGATGGCGCGGCAACGAAGCAGCGGACATCGATGCGGTAGAGCAGATTTTGCTACGCGTGTCTGAGATGGTGTGCGAACTGCCCCAGTTGCGCGAGATGGACATCAACCCCATCATCGTGGACGAGACTGGCGCAGTGGCAGTAGATGCCCGCATCGTCATTGACCACGCCCCGCAAGGCGTAAGCAGCCGCGCACACAACTATGCCCATCTCTCCATCCTGCCTTACCCGGCCCAGTACGAGCAGCTTTGGCCATTGAGCGGCGGCGGCGAATACACCATTCGCCCGATCCAGCCCGACGACGCAGACATGCTGCAGGACCTGATGCACCACCTCTCCGCCGAGAGCCGCTATTTCCGGTTTGTTTCCAGCATTACCGAGTTACCGCCCAGCATGCTGGCGCGCTTCACGCTGATTGACTATGACCGGGAGATGGCGCTGGTGGCAGTGCACAAGGTGCGCACTGCAGATGCCAATGGCGACATTGTGGAAACCGAGCGCATCGTGGGCGTATCCCGCTACATCACCAACCCGGACCAGTCCAGCTGCGAGTTCTCGCTGGTGGTGGCAGACGATTTCAATGGCAAGGGCTTGGGTTCACGCCTGATGCAAAGCATCATGGACGTGGCTCGCGACAAAGGCTTATCCGAGATCGACGGTCTGGTGCTGGCCAACAACCCGGGCATGCTCAAGCTCATGCGCAGCCTTGGGTTCTCGATCAAGGCTTTCCCGGAAGACCCAGACTTCAAGCTGGTGACACACGCGCTTTGATAGGGGACACCGGCTACGCCGACGCACTCGGTGTCGATAAATTTGTCGTGCCGCATCACGCTGGTGCTGTTGAGTCAAGACGGGCAGATCATCCCAGTGAGCGAATTTACAATTCAGACTTAAAATATCTAATTTGTAAAAATGATCACGCGCACAGCATCAATTACTCTGCATAGTCTTGCCAAAGGCTTTCCCATCGTGGCCATTACCGGGCCGCGGCAGTCTGGCAAGACCACGCTGGCACGCAGCACCTTCCCAGACAAGCCCTATGTGTCGCTGGAAGATCTGGACACGCGCGCTTTTGCCAACGAAGACACGCGCGGCTTTCTGGCCCGTTTTGCGGGCGGCGCCATTGTGGACGAGGCACAGCGCTGTCCGGCCTTGTTTTCTTACCTGCAGACGCGCGTTGATGGCGAGCAACGCATGGGCGAGTTTGTGCTGACCGGGTCGCAACAATTTGGCTTGCTCTCGGGCATTACCCAAAGTCTGGCCGGCAGGGTGGGGCTGGTGCAACTGCTACCGTTTTCCGTGCCAGAGTTACAAGCGGCCGAGGTAGCGCTGCCCAGCCTGGACGTACTGCTGTGGCGCGGGCAATACCCGGCGCTGTACGACCGGGCGCTGGCACCGACGCAGTGGTTCGCCAACTACGTCACCACCTATGTGGAGCGCGATGTGCGCCAAATCATCGAGGTGCAAAACCTCAGCCTGTTCCAGCGCTTTTTCAAGATGTGCGCCGCACGCTGCGGGCAGCTGCTTAATATGACCAGCATGGCCAATGACTGCGGGGTGTCGTACAAAACCATCGGGGCATGGCTGTCGGTACTGGAAGCCAGCTATGTGGTGTTTTTGCTTCAGCCGCACCATCAGAACTTTGGCAAGCGCTTGGTCAAAACGCCCAAGCTGTATTTCCATGACACGGGCTTGGCCGCCTATTTGCTGGGTATTACCGATGCAGACCATCTGTCCATTCACCCGGCCCGAGGGGCCTTGTTCGAGAACTTGGTGATTGGCGAATACCAAAAGCAGCGGTTTAACCTGGGTCTGCCCTCCAACCTTTATTTCTGGCGCAACAACACCGGCGAGGAGGTGGACCTGCTGCTGGAGGAAGGCGGCAAACTGCAGCCTGTTGAAATCAAATCAGGCCAGACCTTTCACACCAGCTTTGTAGAGGGCTTGAACAAATGGATTCGCTATGCGGGCGACACCGCTTTACCCCCGCAGTTGGTTTACGGCGGAGAAGACAGCATGGTGCGCAGCGGCGTTGCCGTGCGGTCATGGCGGTGTATGCAAGAAGGCTAGCCACCGCACTGCCATTTAAGCACCCCAAATGGATGTAGCGCCCGTGGATAGTGCGTGAGTAGCTACTGAATTTGTAGCATTTCCATTGTCCGGCTTAGTGGATCGGGCGAATGAAGGCGACGCCAAAGCGCTCTGCCAGGCTTGCGAGCCGCTTGTCCAGGGTCCAAAGCGACGCGCCGGGGGTGATCAAGGTCGACGCCAGTAAGCAAAGGTCCACCCATCCGCACCCCAGCCCGAACAGGGTTTCGCGCTCAATGAACTCTCTGACTTCGCCGGTGCTGGCGAGGTTCACGCCGCGTAGGAGTTCGATGGCGCCCAAACTGATGCTTCGGGGCTGCGGCGGAGTTCCGCAAGCCAATTCACCAATCACCATGGGATGGGTTAATGCGCGATCCTGCTGCGTGATCTGAACCAGAAAGTCATTGCGAGTACGGAAGTGCTCGCACCACACGGATGTGTCTATCAAGACACTCATGGGGATGCGGCTGGTTTGCGCCGCGGAATGTCTTGCATGTCTGGCATCGTGCCGCCCAAATCCGCCAATCGTTTGCCAGCCTGAACCCGCACGAAGGTCTTCATGGCCTCGCGAAAGATATCGGCCTTGTCCATGGTGGGGTCGGCGACCTCTAGAGCTTTTTCATAGAGCGTGTCATCAATGGTTACCGTTGTTCGCATGGCAGTCTCCGATGTCAATATTGATGCTATTTTGCATCAGAATTGAAGAGAGGGTTGTTTCAGGCGGTAGGCTGAGGTGCCCCAACCTTTCAGCGCAGGTCTGCAACCCTGGCTTAATCGTGCGATTATTCGTATGATTAAGCGTCTGCTTAACAACTCTCCAGGAGCCCGCCATGTCCCACATTAGCGCCAACGACCTTAAAACCAAAGGCATCTCCGCCATTGAGTTTGCCTTGAGCACTGCGCCTGAAGCGATTGTGTCGGTGCGTGGCAAAGACAAGTTTGTGGTGATGGACATGGCGCAGTACCACTACCTGCGCGAATGCGAATTGGACGCCGCACTGGCCCAGACCCGCGCTGATCTGGCTGCAGGCCGTACGGTGCAAGAGTCGCCTGAGGCCCACCTGGCGCGGCTGGATGCGATGTGAGCCCGTCCGTTTCGCCAAAGATGCCGTATGTGCTCGTATTTACTGCGCAGTACAACCGCCGTGCTGCGCGGTTCCTGAAGCGGCATCCAGACCTGCGCCAGCAATACCTCAAAACCCTGCAAGTGCTGGAAGTCAACCCGACACACCCTGCGCTACGTCTGCACCCTTTGCGCGGCAAACTGGACGGCCTGCATTCGGTGTCGATAAATTTGTCGTACCGCATCACGCTGGAGCTACTGATTCAAGACGGGCAGATCATCCCGGTCAATGTGGGTGACCACAATTCAGTTTATTGAATTGCGGCTAAGGACCCGGCTGATTACCTGGGCAACAGGCGCACCGGCGCAGCAAACACATAGCCCCGCCCACGCGCGGCACGGATCGGCGACTCGCCCGCCGTGGCGGTTTCGATCTTTTTGCGCAGGCGGCTGAAGGCGACTTCCAACCGACGGTAGTCGAAATCGGGTTCCGGATGACCCATGGCGGCGGCAAGCGCCTCGCGCGATACTGGCTCGGGGGCGGCTGCAGCCAAGCATTTGAGCAAATCCATTTCCGTCGCGGTCAATGCAATGGCGTCGCCGGCAGGCGAGCGAATCGACAGCGTGTCGGGCGTGAGTGACCATGCCTCGGATGGCGATGCCGCAGCGGCCTGCCGCCGACGTACGCTATGCAAGGTGGCAACCAGTTCGCGCATGTCAATGGGCTTGACCAGGTAGGCATCGGCCCCCTCTTCAAGCCCCGCCAGCCGGTCATCCAGGCTACCGCGTGCGGTGAGAATGACAATGCCCAGCCCCGGCTGCTGTTGGCGCAAGCGGTGGGCGATGACCAGGCCATCCTCCACCGGCAGGCCCAGGTCAAGCACCAGCAGGTCGCAGGGGCAAGCGGCCAGTTGCGCGTCGATGCTGCTGCCATCGTTTTCCAGCGCAATCTAGAAGCCATTACGTTGCAGGTGGAAAGCCACCTCGGCACGGTAGTCGAGGTTGTCTTCAATCAGGCCAACGCGGGTCATGGCTGTGCACTTCCATTGCGGGCGGGCAACCAGCAGACGAAGCAGGCACCGTTCGGATGCCCGATTTCCACCTTCAATGTGCCGCCATGCCGTGAAACGATATGGCGCGCCAGGTACAGCCCCAGCCCAAGGCCGGCCTTGCCAGCGCTCTCACTGGCACGCACATATTTTTCAAAAATCTTCTCCTCCATTCCTGGCGGGATACCCAGGCCGCTGTCTTCCACACGCCACATCACGCCACCGTCCTTTACCTGGACGTATACGTGCACCGGCGAATCGGGCGGCGAGTATTTGCAGGCGTTGTCAAGCAAGTTGAGCAAGGCAAAGCGCAGCATGCGGTCGTCCCCCAAGAGGGCAGGCAATGGCTCGGTGGTTGAAATCACGATGCGTTGCGCCAGCGGGTTGCCAAGCAGTTTGACCACTTCATTTGTCAGACTGCCTGGCTGAAACAGGCTCTGCGTGAGTGTCCAGTCGGCAATCTCGCTGCGGGTTTGGGCCACGGCCAGGTCGAGGAGCACGCTGAGCCGGTTGACCGAGCGGTGGATGCGTTCGTACCGTTCCTCGCGGTCGGCGCTGGGGGATTCATCCAGTACTTCCAGCGTCTGCGTGGCAGCGTCAATCACAGCGATGGGGGTTCGGATTTCATGGGTGATCATGGCCAGCAGCTTGTCTTGCTCTTCACGGTGGGCCTTCTCGAGTTCGGCCTGCCGTCTGGCTACTGCAGACTGTTCCATTGCGGCGGCGTGCTCTACCTCAATACGCCGGTAGTTGAGCAAAATGGCAAAGTGCAGCAGCAGAATGTGGGCAATGTTGCTGGCCATACCGGCAAAATCAACAGCCTCGCCAAAAGGCAGCACCGCCAGTACACCCAGGATGTTGATGCTGATCAGCACACCATAGGTGACATAAGCCGCCGCCAGAAGCCTTGCCCAGAGGTCGCCCGTTCTCCAGAGCCGCCTAGTTGGCCACGGCATACCACACAGAGCAATGATGCACAAAGCAAGAAACCATGGCGCAACCATGCCGTAGTAGCCAAGCGGCGTAGCCAGTGCTGTGACGATGCCCAAAACCAAGCCCGTGAGACTGACGCGGTAGAGCACCGGATGGTGCTGTTTGAGCTCCAGCACCATGATGAAGAAGCCAAAGGCCATGGCACCCGCCAGCGACAGGGCCATGCCCAGCGCCAGGTTGGCCAACAGCGGCTGGGCGGGGAACATGAATTCAGACACGAACCCGTTGATGCCCAGCCATTGCAGCACATTCAAAAGCAGATAACCGACGTAAATAAGAAAAATCCGCCGCCTTGAAACCAACCAGTTGACAGCATTGAACAACAGCACCGTGAAGATCAGGCTGAAGTAAAGGCCGAAACCAAAATAGCTGCTGCGCAGTTGTCGCTCAAAAGCGTCCGGCTGCCACAGCTTGACGATGGCCGCCATGGTGCTGGTAGTTTTCAGGCGGATAAATAGATCGTGCTGGCCGGGTTGGAGGTCGAGCTTGAACAGGTGGCCGCGATAGTCCTCTTCCTTACTGGCCTGCGGCAGGCGGTCGCCGCTGCGCCGCTCGCTGATTCGCCCGTTTGGGGCGATGTGAAAGAGGCGGATGTCGTCCAGATATGGGGGCATCACCTCCAGCCAGCGCGCAACGGCTTGGTCAGGGCTGATGGTCAGGTGCAGCCATACGGCATCGGGCACAAAGCCCAGGCCAAGGTTTGCGGCCAGGGGTTTGAACTGGCCCTGCGCGAATGCCGCTTTGGCATCGTCAAGCGCCATCGACTGGCTTGCATCCCTCAGGAATTGGATTTGACCGGCATCGAGCACGACCACCGGTTCACTGCCCAGCACCACCGGCTTGGCATGTGCCAACGTTATGCCAAGCAGCAGCAGGCAGCAGACAAGCCAGTGGCGTAACAGTGAATGGCAACCGCCCCGCATGATCCTGCTCATGCGGGGTATGGGCTGCGAGGCGCTTTACTTGGAAATAAACAATGCATCCACCGATTATGAATACTGAAATTGGCCTAGCCCGTAAAGGGATTCAACACACCGATGCCGCAGCCATCAAAGTCGCGCACGTTGCGGGTAACGATGGTCAGGGCGTGAATTTGGGCGGTGGCGGCGATCAGCATGTCGGCCTGGGTGCGGGTTTGGCCACGCAATTCACCGGCACGCCGGGCAATGTCGCTGGTGATGGGCAAGACGTTGTGGCGCTGCACAAAGGCATCAAACCACGATAGCAGCCCAGCCATGGGGTGCCAGCTCAAGCCAAACATGATTTCGTCTACGGTGACCACGGAAATCGTCAACCTGGGGTTGACCCGCTCGCGCCCCTGTAGCCAGGCCAGCACGCCGGCATTGGGTTGCGGGCGCATCAACTCGCTCAAAATATTGGTGTCAACCAATTGCATCTCAGGCTTTCAGGTTGCGCTGAGGGTAGTGGCCAAACCTTCTGCTTCGAGCATTTCTAAGAATGCGTTGTTGCGTTGTGTTGTGCTGCGTGCAGGCAGATTCAGCCCGTCCTGGCGAGCATCCTGCAAGGCTGTGCGTATTTCGCTGAACTGTTCTGACAGCGTGGGCTCATGCTGGTGGGTGTGCCACTGGTGGAACGTCTCAAACAATTCGGCATTAACAAGCATGGCGACCGGCTTGTCGCGGTTGTAAATGGCCTGGGGTTCCTGTACCGACAGGCGCACCACCTCAGAAAACTGCTGTTTGGCTTGGGCGATATTCCAGATCATAATAAATGTCCATATTGGATAGTCTAGATGGACATCTTAACCATTCAACTTCAGAACGGTCAAATTTCAGCCTTGTCGGCATCCAGTGGATGCCAGCCCACCAACTGCGCCGACCAAACCCTACGGTATTGATTACTACGCGCCACCTATTCAATGATCACCACGAATGTTGAAAGTCGGAACCGAAGTGCTACGATTTCAATAGCTGCCCTGGCTATAAATGCGGTGCTAGCGGCCAGTCTGATACTTAAAGCAGGCAGAAATCGAGCTTCAGCGCCGCATATGGCGCTGGTCTAAAATGAAAACATGCACCCAACCATCGCACAACATCGCTCTGGCATAACCGCGATTTGCCAGCGCTACCGCATCACTCGACTGGAAGTGTTTGGTTCGGCTGCGCGGGGAAATGATTTCAACATCGGCACCAGCGATGCTGACTTTCTCGTTGAATTTGCACCGGGCACTCAGCCAGGGCTGGATACATTTTTTGATGCCAAGGCAGATTTGGAAAAACTCCTGGGTCGCGGGGTTGATTTGGTAGAACGCGGTGCGGTGCGCAACCCCTTTGTGCTTGCAGGTATCAACGACAGTCGGGAAACGATTTATGCAGCGTGATATCCGCGCATTTCTGTGGGACGTCCGTGAAGCCGCACAAGCAATTCAAAGCTTTACCGCAGAACTGAACTCCAGCAGTTACCGCGAAAATGAGATGGCCCAAGCGGCGGTAGAGCGTAAGTTTGAAGTCATTGGTGAATCCCTCAATCAATTAGCAAAGTTGGACCCCTTGCTTGCCTCGCGCATACCCGGTTTACCAAAAATTGTTGCCTTTCGAAATCAACTCATACACGGCTATGCAACGGTGAACGTCGACACGGTATGGCATATCTCCAAGGAAGCCTTGCCGCCATTGGCGCGCTGCGTGCAGGATTTGCTCGAAGAGCTGGGGAAGGCATAGAAAAATGCCCACCGAAGTGGACACCCGCCAATCGTACCCCTGCGGCGGTGGGCGTACCGGTCAGGGCACAGGTACTGGCGTTAAGGCTCAGGCCCTCTGGCAGTGCCCCGGCGCTCACCGTGTAGGCGAAGGGCACGGTACCACCTGTGGCTGCAAACGTCAGGCTGGATGCGATTTGAACCCACCCCTCGCTAAGCCTGCGCCCTTTGCGCGGCAAGCGCCTCGCAAGCGTAACCAGCTACGTCACCAACCCGGGCATGCTCAAAGTAATGCGAAGCCCTGGCGCCGCCGCATCCACACCAGGCCAAACAGAGCCATCAGCGTGCTGAGGATGATCAGCCCCCATTCAGAGAGGGTAGGAATGCTGGCCACAACCGAGTTCACACCCAATGCAACCGGGTCATCGATCACGC
>CAJBMJ010000169.1 GCA_903954045.1 uncultured beta proteobacterium
ACCAGGGCCCTTGTCGGCGCTACCGCTATGAGTCGAAGTCGATCAACCGAGGACCCTCGATGAAGTATCGACGCAATCAAGGGAGCAAAGACCGCCTCTGTCTTCCCTGATGCTGTAGGGCATGCGAGAAGGACATTTTTGCCGCCTAGGATCGGCGGAATTGCCTGCCTTTGACTTGCCCGGAGCTCAGGGAAAGATTGAAAAAATGCAAGCCCAACTTGACCCAGAGACTTCACCAAGTCGCGATCGCTGCTCATGCAACCTACCTTGAACCCTGTACCAACTCTTCCACTGTGGATTGCCCTAGGTCAACCAAGTCGAAACAATGCAAAAGTGAACGAACGAATCTCCGGGGAACTGGCGACAACTCCCTCTTGTACTGCTTGAGTAACATTTTGCAGACAGACTTTCGTCCCTGTGGGTTCAGTTTGTTAGCAAAACCCGTATAGGCCGAACAATAAAGATTGAACACCTTTTCACCCAATTCGATCAGGTTTTCATCGGTTAGGTTGGCCGCCTGAACCCGCACATCCATATGCCCTATCTTTCTGATCACATCGCGCACGGAGTCAACGCTCTCATCAACGTCTGGCCCCGCTGGCGCACTCCCAAATGCGATTACGAGCGGAAGTCTATGCCCCTTCAATTGACCTATTGCTCGCAAAGTCGCGTCATGGCGACTACGCCACTCTTCGTTCCAATACAGTGACTTGGCGTAATCAACGTCTACTTCATCCATGACAATAAGTAGTCCCTTTGCGCCAGCACCTACGCAAAATCCTGTCCAATCACAAAGCAACTCTTGGAACCTTTGAGCACGCTCGTCAACACTTCGAGCCTTAAGTGCAGGTAGATTTACATCTCCATAGCCCAATTCACGGATGCGCGTTCGAGCCTGCGTTGCCGCCAAGGAAAGACTCATATAGTCTTCCAACACAAGTATCACTTCGGGATCATCGAGGGCTCGCTCTGGAATCTCTTCCATTAGTTTTATCATTCGTTGACCGGCAAAACTCCTAAGCTCAGGCATGCCCCTTTGCTTCACGGTCCCCACTTTGGCACCGATACCGCTGGGTAAGTATTCCCCCGGAAATCTAATTGAACTGGTAATACCTTCCATCAAACGCATTGGCTCAGATACTGTCGCACCCCACCCATCAAGAATGGTTGATGCCGTTGCAAACCCAAGCGCCGTGGCCTGTGATGTCAACAGGGTTAGCAGGTGTGTCTTCCCGACACCCCAAGCCCCTTCAATCATGATCAATTGAGGTTGGAAGCGTTTGGCTTTTCCAAATGCATCTGAGAATTGGCTCTCGATCGCTTGCGTACCGACTGAAAGTTGGCCAACTTGTTCTTCAAGCACTTGCCCAAGTTTCAGTGCCTGGATTCCACGTCTTGCCAGCAGCATGGGCTGCGAGCGATTCATCACATTTTGCCTCGAGTTCATCTCCCCTGTCCGCGCACTGACCATACCAGGGACAAGCGATCTAAGACTTTCTCCATCAGGTATTTCTTCAATGGGCGTGGTGTCCGTTGCGAATCCGTATCGGACTTTTGCTAAAACCCTATTGCCCTTGACGAGAACTTCAAGGACAACTCCACGTCCCCACTTCTTGTGCTGAAAAGTGTCACCAAGTTTCATGGTTCGAAGGCCTCTTTGTCAGCGCTCTGTACTTGTGAAAAGTCGCCTTGGTACCGCTTTGACAACTCATCTTCGTCAAAGGCCCTCTCCCCACTTCCAAACTGCAACTCCAACAAACTAGCCCAGGTTTTCACAAAAAGCCGTCTCGAGTTCACATCCAACGTTTGTCTATTCGCCACCTTTGCCAGCTTGCGGGAATTCTCCACTTGTATTTCTCTGTTCAATGCTCCGTCTGAGGCCGCCATGGCCACGTCAACGAGGCGGACACCAATTGATGCCAGCATTGATTCATGATTCGCTACCAAATTGTCAAGACTAATTTGTGGCGCATAGTCATTCTTCTGCGCGAAAGTGCCCCCTTGTACTGATAGCCGTTGGTCCAGCGCGGGATACTTCTTAATACCCTCCAGGACATCTGGCACTGCAGCAAATGCGCAAAACATGGGGATCTCATCTGGCACCGCCCCTGACTGTTCCAACAACACCCGCATAGCGGCAAGCACAGCCTGTAGAGCCTTACCCTTTGCGGTGAAGAGGGTTTCCACCTCGTCAATCAGTAAAACTAGGCCGTGGCATCCGGCGTCTGGCATAAACTTCGCCAAAGCCATCAAAAGCCTGCGGCCAACCATTGCACTTTGAGCGGCGGTCACCTTTCTCAGGCCAAGCGCCTTGTACTCCTCGGGAGAGATGGCCTCCATTCGTCCTTCAAGCCACTTCTCTGCCGCTTTAGCAGCAGGCGTCAAATCACTCCCTTCCCAATACCCACGGAGTACCTCACTCGCAACTTGTGCAAATTCGCCATAAGTCCCACCAGGGAAACTTCTGTTCAGTTGCCTGAGGTACATAGAAAAGGCTCCATCAAGATCTGCAGCACCAGATGCCTCAATATCTTGACGCTTCTTCTCAACGACTGCATTGAGAAGGGCAGCAATTCCATAACCGTCCTGCCCCTTAATCTTTAGCCGTGCAATGGTCTCCGCATATAGTCCCAGGGGGTTGTCAACTCGAACTGGTGAACCCGGTCTATCAGGAACGCAAGCCACATAACTGACGCCATAGTTTTCCTCAAGCGCTCTGACACCAAGTGCCATCAGGAAATGTGTCTTTCCACCCCCATATGGGGCCAAGACAAGTTTGAAGTGAGAACTGTCCCGACTAAAGTCCTGAAAATATGTAGACGCGATTCTGTCAATCCAATCATCTAGCCCCACCGAAAACATCGATAAAACTTCTTTGGCGGAGCTAATTTCTCTCGGCGGCAGACCATTGGAAGCTAATTGCGCTAAGAGGCGCTTGGCTTGTTTCTTATCCATTTCTCGGTACCTCCGTTAATACAAGACTAGCTGCGTTCTTTACAAACTCACGGACCACCGAACTGGTCGGTGAATTCGCAGCCCGAACTGCACTCCTGCTTAGTGCGGGCTTCAATGCGCGGACACCTTGAGTCGAAAGACCAGCCTCAACCCCCAAGTCAACAATTCGATCAGATAACAACTCAAAGAAGCGAGGATCATTTGTAGACGGTGTCGTAAGATCATCCAAATCGGTCCACACAGAACGAATGGACGAAGGCCATTCACCATTCAAGAGTGATGGTGGTTCAATACGCTGTGCCAGTGCATCAAGATCCCTGCGTGCTGATTCCACAAAGTCGTCGGCGGCGGCATAGAGAATCAAGCAGCCATTGAATGCGCCGAGCGCGCAATAGTCCACAATATTCCTGATATGAGCCAACTGGGCTTGTCTAGCTGAGGCGCTCAAACTATGCATTACACGCTCAGTTTCATCAAATAGCAGTATCAAGCCGGGATAGCCTAAGGCGTGAGGAAGTGACAATAACGATCTAAGCCAATTCGCCGAATTTCTCGATGTCAATCTACCCAGGGGCCTTGGCAAAGATTTATCCATTTTGTAGAGGGAACTGATTGTTATCAATCGCCCTTGGGCACCTGACAGTAGGTATTCAATTTGGTCGGCCATTCGATCAGTAAACTGATCTTTTACGAACCCTTGGCCGTACGTCAAAGCTAAATTTCTAACCTCTGGGCAAAGATACTTTGCATTTTGAAGCCTGCTCAATATTTGGTCTACGGGCTGCTCCGTTGAATCCCCAAGTGCACTGCGGATTATGGAACTCACACCAATTGTCTGGTCCAATTCGGTCGCTGGTGGGGGCCTCAAGGCATTGGCAATCATTCGGTAGGTTGCCTCCAGTGACTGGAAGGGCGTGCCACCGATAGAGCAGTCGATTCGCGCGGTGACAAAGCCCTTGTTGCGGGCCAATTCTTCCAAAGACAATAGATAGTGAGTTTTTCCTCGTCCATTGGCACCATAGACAAATTGAATTTCAGTACCTCCAATCGTCAAGTACGGAATTACCTCTTTATTGAACTGTTCAAGAGAATCTTCTAGCCCAACGGAAATTTTCTTCGCCGTCTCCCTGTCAGGCGGGGTTCCGTGAGACGCCAGGTGTGCAAGCGCTTTGCGCGAGCTTCTCATTGCTGTGCTACCCATAGCCACAGAATTTGCGTCGTACTACCTCCTGTATCGGGGAGCAGCAATGCCTCACTTTGAGTCGCCATGTTTGGTCCTTGGTTACACAACCTTTCGGAGCCGAACGTCCATCCATCCTGATGGTCGCCAAACTTAAAAAACTCAAATGCCATCATCGCCTTTGAGTAGTCTGTGAAATTCTTTTGAATTGGCTTCTTCCTGAACACATCAGACTGAACAAGTTGACGCGTTAGGACCAAATATGTAAACAAGTCGTGAACTTTAGTTTTTCCGCTTTGAACTTTTCCATCAGAACCCGCCAACGCTATGGCCAACTTCAAAGCTTTGAAGAATCGATCGCGTGGCAACGCACTTTCCTCAAGATTTTTCTGTTCAAGCTTCAGCCTCTCAACCAGTTTCTTGCCGTCTACTTCTTCAAATGTTGTGAGCATTTCGCTGCCAATCTTGACTGTCAATTTGACCTTCGAATAACTGACTTCAAACAGCCCCACTTTATCCACACTAGACAGTCGCCGGTAACTGAAGTGCGCGTCTCGCGCCGCGATCTCAAGTGTCTGACGCCTTTCCGCGAGTTGCTGTTCAAAAAGCACTTCAACTTCTGACAGCCTCTGCTGTAGCTGATCAATGACTGACTTTGTGTCGAGGGTCTTTAAGACATCAATAGCATCTGCAAGAAGGGTAAATTCATCTGCCACATTACCCTTGCTTTGCTCAAGCGCTTTCAACGCAGAGCGAAGCTTGTCAATTGACTTGCTGATTGCCTTAATCTCCATTTTTCACTCCAAAAATTGTCTAGCTATTGCTGGCACTTGCATGGCATCTGTCAGTCTTATTCAGCAACTGCTTTTAAGACCGCATCCCTCGCATCTGAATAAAACTGAATGTCAATCTTTGTCGCCATGTCATCGGACAAGTCAACCAATTGGCGCCTACATGCCACCGGCATCAGCAGCGATGTCGCGCCTTTCTCAACGGCGATCTCGGCAATCGTGACTGCGTTGTGGACGGGTTCGATAGATCCACCGAGATTGATCTCGCCGACGATGATCAAGCCGCCACGCACGCTACGCTTCAGCAGCGACGTGCACAAGGCCACCAAAGAGGCCACGCCGAGCTTGGCACCAGACCTCGCCGCGTCAAACGCCCGAAGCTGCACTGTGAACTCATGCTGCCGAGGGTCTTTGTCTCCAACCAACTGCAGCGATCTGGCGTACAGGTTTTGCTCGGCGAAACCGATGCTTTCGCGGAATGCGGGTGGAATTGGCTTGTTTAACACCTTGACCCCAGATCCAGGTCCTTCGTTGACCTCGATGCGGTAGAGGCCAGAGTTTTCGTCGCCACCACCAGGGCTGATGGTCCACACCTGACCTGGCTCCAGCGGGTCGCCGCCAATGCTGTTGTCGCTTTGCAGCTCTGGCGTGGAGACGAACTTCTCGACACCGTCAGCGCCCATGATGTAGCTGAAGTGCGTGTTCCGAAATTCGGCAGCGCCCACACGCTTCTGCTGCTCTTTCACCCGGCGCCGAACCTCCATGGCGATACGAACTGCCCATTCCAGATCCTCGTCGGGGACCGGGACATCAGAGCTGGGGTACAGCAGTTTTAGCAGGCCGCTTACCGTCTTGTTGATCGCATTCGTATCTCGGCCCGACAGTGCACCGCCAAAGAAGACGCGGTTCTGCAACTCGCTCACGCGACTCTGGTTCCGAAGCTGGCTCCAGCACTCGGACAGAAAGTCACTGACCAGACCGAAGTGGTTAGTGACCAAGTCCTTGTTGATCTTGGGCACGTCCCAGCCAGGCAAAAAGGCATGGATGCGGTCCATAAAAGCGGTGTCGTCCCGCATCTCAGGCGGCATGGGGCCAAACAAGTGCCCCACTCGCTGCTGGTGTTCCACATCGACGTCAAAATTGCCGACCAAGACGATGCTGCCATCCGCCCGGATACTCTCCTTGCCACGGCTGAACTCGCCGGACTCCATATAGCCCTTCATGATGTTCACACCGTCCTTTTGGTCAAAGGAGATACCTGACACTTCATCGAAGCAGACTACGTCGTACTGGCACACCAAACCCCGGCGGCCCTTGGCCGTGTTCTCCACAAACATCTTGGCCACTGTGGCCTTGCCGCCGGAAATGAGATGGGCGTATGGGGACACCTGCTGAAACAGATGGCTCTTGCCGGTGCCGCGCGGCCCGAGCTCCACCAAGTTGTAGTTGCGCTCCACAAACGGCACCATACGCAAAAGAAGGGCATTGCGCTGGCGGTCGCTCAGCCCACCGGACTCAATACCAATGGAGCGCAGTAGAAAGCACTTCCACTCTTCAGTGGTGAATGTCTGGCGAGCCTTGGCCAGCGTATCCAAGACATCGCGTTTGGACAGCTGAATCTCTCGCAGCGATGTGATTCCCCAAGGACGCCCTTTGGCCTCCTGGGCAATGGCCACATCGAACGTCACTCCCAGTTCCGCGTAGAAGCCACCGGTCAACATGCGTTCGTGCTGGTTGACCAACTCGCTGCTGATCCGCACATCCGTCAGCCGAAGGCTTGGCAGGCTGGCGACGTACTCGCCCTTGTTGTCCACGCGCGCCGTCACGAGGTCGATGATCTTCACCTCGCCCGTTTCAAGGGCCTTGGCCTTGAAAAGCTCTTCCTCGCCGGCGCGCACCGTGCGGGACTTGAGTTGGCGTTGAACAATCTCCAGCCCTTCGTCAATCTCCTCCTGATCGGTGCTGGCGCAATAGCGCCCAAGCATGAACTCGACCACATAGGTGGGTACCGGAAATTGGCGACTGAAGGTTCGAACCAAATCTTTCCGGACCAGATACCCATCCAGCATCGAGGCGGCTTTTTTGTCTATCTCATCCAATTCAATCATTCATCATCCTCCGCCAATCACGGTGTTTGCTGCAGCTACTAATTCACCTGACGCGCTGAGCAGGACCAAAAACGCCGCGCGGCCTTGCAGTTCTTCATTCTCAACAACCACCGACGCGGTGCCGTTGTCCTTGAGCGGCTTCACGCTCACGACCACGCTGGATGCCGGGTCGCCCGCCTGGGTGCGAATGTCCAGGGACAAATTCGCGTACTGGCCATCCACGCCCACGGTGCAGCGCAATCCTTTCCAAGCTATGTCGGTCAACTCCACCGCCTGCTTGCCTGATGTGCTTCCGCTCTTAGTCACCACCAGATCCAAAGTGAGGCACTCTTGCAGGCTCAACCCGCCATGGTTGTAGTCCACCGATTTGCCGTAGCAGCTCACACCGTCGGCCAGCGCGAACTGTTGGTTCGGATTCCAGAACCAGGGGTACAAACGTTCACCGGTGGAAGCGCCTGGCTTTATCGAGGCGCAGCGGCCCCATTTGTTGTCGGTGAGGTCCTTGGATATCTGAATCGTGGGCAACTTGCCCGGCATGAGCAACCAGCCATGGTCGGTCACCACCCTAACGCTGTTCCAACCCGCAGCCAACAAAGCGGCGATGCGTTCCGCAATTTCTGCGAGAAGCGGGTCGATGTGCTTGGCCAGCTTCCAACCACGCGCATGTCCCTCGCTGTCGATATCGCCAAATTCGCACCACGCGTTGCCTTGGCCGTCGCCGTTCTCGGTTCGGTCCAGTACCTTCCAGTGGTTGTCGTTCAGCAGCTTCTTCAGGTGGTAGCCGCCCTTGAGCGACTGGCCGGTGGCAGCGACACAAGGTTCGAAGTCATCGCAGTCGTCGGTACCGCTGATCTTGGTCCGGACTGGCGAAGCTGCCGCCTTACCTGTAGCGGTCACGCTGGGCAATGCCGTCCAGGTCATGGCTTCAGCGACCTGGCAGCCGCGCGCCTCCAGGGTCGATGAAAGTCGGCGAGCTGCATCAAAACGCAGACCATCCACAAACAGCACACACTCGCCCTTGGATCCGACGAAGGCCTTTGCACTGGAGATCGTGCCGCCTGGGTAGCTTGACCCGTCCACCAGCTTTTGCAGGTAGCGCGCAGACTCCTCTAGCCAGGGCAGATAGATCGCCCGAACGGCGGCCGTCACCGCATCAACGTCGGTCGCCTTGTCAACGCACGCCAGCGCTGACAGCGCCGCATCGTCAGCTCGCCAGCCCTGCGTGGCGTACCCGGCCTGCAAGTCCGCGACCGAACCGGCCGCCAACGCCGTCTTGGTCACTTCCGCAACCACTGCCAGGTGCTTGGCGGCCAGCGCCAGCGGCGACTCGTCCAACTCGGCCCACACCAGCTCACGGCGCAGCGCATGGGCCTTGTCAAGCTCCAGCAACCGTTTCCGTGCGTCATGCGCAGGTAGATGGTTCAAACCCAGAAGATCGAGCTGGAGCGACTTCTCCTGCTCTTCGTTCCACTGCGGCCAACCGCTGAGCTTTTCTGCCGGCGTATCGAAGATGCCCAGGTCAGGCGG
>CAJBMJ010000170.1 GCA_903954045.1 uncultured beta proteobacterium
GTGGATACCCGCACCCGACAGGTGGAGCTATGGGTGAGAGATCTTGCGCTCGAGCGCTAAATTGATCAGCATGCCCAACAGGGTGTATATCAGGGAACCGATCAGCGCAGCACTGAAGCCTTGCACATGGAAGCCGTCCAGAATGCCCGCAGCGGACCAGAACATCAGTGCGTTGATGACAAACAGGAACAGGCCCAGCGTCAGCAGGGTCACTGGCAGTGTTAACACGACCAGCACTGGGCGCAGCACGGCGTTGAAGAGGCCAATTACCAGAGCGGCAATGAGGGCCGCAGAGAAGCTTTGTACCTGCACTCCGGAGTACAGATGCGCTACGGCCAGCAGGGCGATGGCGCTGAGCAGCCATTTGAGGATGAGTTTCATGTGGGCTTCAGCATAGCACCGCAGGATCTGATTAGGGGCTATGATGCGCCTCCTTCAAAAAACACCATGGCAGGCATCCACATCACCGACATCGAGTCGGCCATCAATTACTGGCGCGCCCGGGAGCCTTCGCCTGACGGCGTGTCGCTGCCTGCCCCGACAAGGGCCTTGGCAGAGGTGTATGCCCTGCTGGTGTATTACCGTGAGACAGAGGCCGACGAATTTTCCATGCCACCCAAGGCGATGGCGGCCTGGCTGGAGTGGTATCACTCGACTATCGATACGCCCTGTATTGCCATTTGTTCCACCAGCCAGGGTGATGCCACGTGCAAAGGGTGTGGTCGAACTTTTAAAGAGGTGCAGATGTGGACGGACATGCGCCCGGCTCAAAAGCGAGACACCTGGCGGCGCATCACGCTGGAATCGAACTCCTGGCGGTTTAACAAGTACGCCGAACGTGCGGCAGAAGGGCCGCTTCCTAGCATCGATTAGCTATAAAAATAGTAGCTGCTTGTGCATGCTGCACAAGCGCTAGGGCGCATTTCTTCTATTTCCAGCGAATGGGCTCTATGTCGATGCTGTCGGAGCTATCCCCCAGACTCAACACGCCTTCCTGAACTGTTGCTTGCAGTTGCATGCTGCGCTGGGCCAGTTTGGCTATAGCCTGGGACGTCGCCGACGGAATTCGCCACACCTGGAGTTTGTCCAGGCGGGTGAGCTTGTTCGCTATGCCTTTCCACCAGATATCCGCAGAGTGGGCAAAGCAATAGAGCAACACGGCATCGGCCTTGTTGCAGGCCTTGGAGATGGGCTTGTCTTCGGGTTGACCCACTTCAATCCACAGGCGTTTGCGGCCCGTGAAGTCGGTGAGCGACACATCGGGGTCTTCGGGGTCCGACAATCCGGCGCCGAAAGCCAGTGTGCCATCACCATTGCACACGCTTTGCAGCTGGTAAGCATTGATTGCCAGCGCAACCAGGCGCACCATCATGCGCTCATCGGTCTCACTGGGATGGCGCGCCAGTGTCAGGGCATGGTCGGCGTAGTAGCTGTGCTCTATATCTGCGATTTGCAGATTGGCTTTGTAGATGGTGGATTTGAGTGCCATTACACCCGCTTCGCGAGCTCGGAGGCCTTGCCGGTGTAACTTGCCGGTGTCATCGCCAGCAACCGGTCTTTCTCGGCCTGGGGGATTTCAAGCCCTGTGATAAAGCCCTGCATGAGTTCGCGGGTCATGGCCGCACCCCGGGTGAACTTCTTGAGCTGTTCGTAGGGCTGCGGCAGGCCAAAGCGGCGCATCACGGTCTGGATCGGCTCGGCCAGCACTTCCCATGACGCATCCAGGTCTTGGGAGATCGCGGCTTCGTTGATTTCCAGCTTGTTCAGGCCGGTTAGCAGCGAACTGTAGGCCAAAGTGGCGTAACCCAGCGCCACACCGATGTTGCGCAGCACGGTGGAGTCGGTCAGGTCGCGCTGCCAGCGGCTGATAGGCAGCTTTTCACTCAGATGGCGCAAAACGGCGTTGGCTAGGCCCAGATTGCCTTCGGCGTTCTCGAAGTCGATCGGGTTGACCTTGTGCGGCATGGTGGAAGAGCCCACCTCGCCGTCTTTGAGCTTTTGCTTGAAGTAGCCCAGGGAGACATAGCCCCAGACGTCGCGGGACCAGTCAATCAGGATGGTGTTGGTGCGCGCCACCGCATCAAACAGTTCGGCCATGTAGTCATGGGGCTCGATCTGAATGCTGTAAGGCTGAAAGTTCAGACCCAGACCCAGTGGCTCGGGCGTCTCGATCACTTTTTTGCTGAAGGCTTCCCAGTCAAAGTCGGGCCAGGCTGACAGGTGTGCGTTGTAGTTGCCCACAGCGCCATTCATTTTGGCCAGAATCTTGACGGAGGCAATGCGGTCACAAGCAGCCTGCAGGCGCACCACCACGTTGGCGATTTCCTTGCCCACGGTGGTGGGACTGGCGGTCTGGCCGTGGGTGCGGCTGAGCATGGGCACATCGGCATAGGCGTGCGCCATTTCGCGCAGCTTCATCATGATGCGGTCCAAAGCAGGCAATACGACCACATCGCGTGCGGAGCGCAGCTGCAGGGCGTGGCTGGTGTTGTTGATGTCCTCGCTGGTGCAGGCAAAGTGCACAAACTCGTTGGCATGCTCGAGCTCCGGGCGCGCTTCAAATTTGGATTTGATCCAGTACTCAACGGCCTTCACATCGTGGTTGGTGGTTTTTTCGATGGCCTTGATGGCTTCGCCATCGGCCTCGGAAAAGTTCTTCACCAAACCCAGCAAGTAGGTGCGGGCGCCCGGTGAGAGGGGCTTGAATTCGGCAAATCCCGCGTCACTTAGGGCGATGAACCAGGCAACCTCTACTTGCACACGGCGGTGCATATAGCCCAGTTCGCTGGTCAGGGGGCGCAGGGTAGACAGCTTGGTGGCGTAGCGGCCGTCCAGCGGCGATAAAGCAGAAATGGCAGAAAAAGTCATACCTGAATTGTAGGTTGTGCGCCACAAAGAAAGGCGTGGCCATGCAAGCGCAACCCTGTGTATAGAATGAAAGCTCTTGAATAAGCAACTTGCCCATGAAATTACTTGGATCCACCTCTAGCCCCTATGTGCGCAAAGTGCGCGTCGTGATGGCGGAGAAAAAGCTCGACTACACCTTCGTCACAGAAGATGTCTGGGGTCCTGACACCACCATCGCGCAAAGCAACCCCTTGGGCAAAGTGCCCTGCCTGATCATGGAAGGCGCAGAGGCGCTGTTCGATTCCAGGGTCATTGTGGAATATGTGGACACTCTGTCACCCGTAGGCAAGCTGATTCCTACCGTGGGCCGGGAGCGTGCCGAGATCAAGACCTGGGAGGCGCTTGCCGACGGGCTGTTGGATGCGGCCGTGGCAGCACGCCTGGAGGCAACCTGGGGTGGTCGTACTGCAGCGCAACGCAGCCAGGCCTGGATCGACCGGCAGATGAAGAAAATCGACGATTCTTTGGCGGCGATGAACCACGGCCTCGGAGACAAGCCCTACTGTGCGGGCATCTACCTGAGTCTGGCGGACATTGCGGTAGGCTGTGCTTTGGGCTACCTGGATTTCCGCTTTCCGGAACTGAACTGGCGTGCAGACTACCCGGCGCTGGTCAAACTGCACGACAAGCTCATGCAGCGACAAAGCTTCGCTGATACGGTACCGGTCTAGAGGCTCAGCGCATTCTCAGCTGTTGGCTCTTTTCCTGAGCCATAGCATCAAGGAACCGATCAGCGGCAGTTTTTCGTAGAGTTCCTCTGCGGCGTCCCAGTAGTCGCGGTGCAGTGTGACCAGGCCCGTCTTCGAGAACAGCAGGTGGGTAGCACCCAGAATGACCTGGTTTTGTCCCTGCTTGAAGCGCCTGAACCTGAAACGAAATTCCCAGGTGAGAAAGCATTGTTGGCCCTGCACCACCCGTGAAGTCACCACAAAACGGGGTTCTTCCAGCGTCACAAACATGTGCTTGAAGATGTGGCTTATTGCAGGCAAGCCCGTCACGTCGTTGAATGGGTCTTTGAAGCGTGCCTGGGTGTCATAAATCCGGGGCAACTCGTCGACCGATGCGGGCGTAAGTGACTCGAAGAAGCGAACGACTTCATTGACCTGTTCTTCGACCACTGTGTCATTTGGGGAATCTGTGTTCATTGCGTTGCCCTTTTTACCAGCGAGAAAAACAAACGGTGCGGCAGCAGGCGCAACACCTGCATCCATACCGTAAAACGTTTGGGAAAGTGGATCTCAAATTCGCCACGCGCCCAGCCACGCACGATTTCCTGTGCGGCTTGCCGGGGCGTGAGGAGCGCAGGCATGTCAAAGGTGTTGCCTGCCGTCAGTGGTGTTTGTACAAATCCCGGATTGATGACGGACACACCAATGCCTTTGTCGTGCAGGTCCAGATACAAAGTCTCGGCCAGATTGATCAGTGCCGCCTTGGTTGGCCCGTAGGCCAGGCTTTGGGGCAGGCCGCGATAGCCTGCA
>CAJBMJ010000171.1 GCA_903954045.1 uncultured beta proteobacterium
CAACTCGATTTTGGTCTTGATCAGCTTCTCGATGTCCGCCACCAGGCGCGCGTCGTTGTTTCCACCTACGAAACTCACCGCCAAGCCCGCAGCGCCTGCACGACCTGTGCGGCCAATGCGATGCACATAGTCTTCTGCGTTGAAAGGAATGTCGAAATTGAACACGGCAGGCACGTCCTTGATGTCCAGCCCGCGGGCCGCCACATCGGTACACACCAGCAAATCCACTTCGCCTTTTTTGAAGGCGTCCAGCGCTTTGAGGCGTTCGTCTTGGCTCTTGTCTCCGTGCAAAGCCGTGGTTTTCAGGCCTTCGCGCTCCAGGGAACGGGCCAGTCGGGCGCAGCCCAGCTTGCTGTTCACAAACACAAAGGCCTGTTTCATGCCGCGGGTCTTCAGAATCTGGTGAAGTGCATGGCGCTTGCTGTCTTCAGGCACGCTGTAGAAATGCTGCTCAACGGTAGAAGCCGTTGCATTGGAGCGTGCCACTTCAATAGTGACTGGGTTTTGCAGATAACTATTGGCCAGGCGCTTGATTTCGGGCGAAAACGTGGCGCTGAACAGCAGCGTGGTACGCGTCTTGGGCAGGTACGACAGAATGCGTTGCAGATCAGGCAGAAAGCCGATGTCCAGCATACGGTCTGCCTCGTCCAGCACCACGTACTCCACCTGGTTGAGCACCGCATTTTTGGCTTCAATGTGGTCGAGCAAGCGGCCAGGGGTCGCTACCAGCACCTCAACGCCTGCCTTGAGCTCAATGGTCTGGGGCTTCATGTCCATGCCGCCAAACACCACCGCACATCGAATGTTGGTGTACTTGGCATAAAGCTTGACCTGCTGCGCCACCTGGTCAGCCAGCTCACGCGTGGGTAGCAGCACCAGCGCGCGCACCGGATGACGGGCGGGAGAAGTGGAAGCGTTTTCGTGCTTCATGATGCGCTGCAGGAGCGGGAGCGCGAAGGCGGCCGTTTTGCCAGTGCCGGTCTGGGCGGCACCCATGACGTCTTTGCCGGTCAGCACCACCGGTATGGCCTGGGCCTGAATGGGAGTCATGGACTCGTAGCCCATTTCGGCCACGGCTTTGGCAATCGGCGCGGCCAGTTGCAGCTGGGCAAAGGCCATGATGGGAGTGTCAGAGGTCAGCGCGTTGCTGTCTGTGGAATCCATCGCTGCGGAGGGGGTCTGTTCAGTATTCAAGTCGGTCAGGCATAGCCAAAAAAATTGCTATCCATCCGATAGCAGGACTACCCCAGCGTATAGGGGCAAACCCGCATTATCGCCCACTCTGCCTAAACGCGGCCAGAAAAAGTGTCGCAGCCCTTCACGCTGCCATTCTTCAGGCCCAGGGCAAACCACTTTTGCCGCTGGGCGCTGGTGCCATGGGTAAAGCTCTCAGGCACCACGGCGTGGCCGCCACCGCGCTGCAGGGCATCGTCCCCAATCTTGGCCGCAGCGTTCATCGCCTCCTCCACGTCTCCCTGCTCCAGCAATTGCCGGGCATTGTCTGCATGGTGGGCCCACACACCCGCCAGGCAGTCGGCCTGCAACTCCACCCGCACGCTCATGGCGTTGTATTCTTTCTCGCTCATGCGGCTGCGCGCCTGCTCCACCTTGGCGCTGACCCCGATGAGGTTTTGCACATGGTGACCCACCTCATGGGCAATCACATAGGCCTGGGCAAAGTCTCCGGGGGCACCGAGTTGCTTTTGTAGCGTCTGATAGAAACCCAGATCGATATACACCTTGCGGTCTGCCGGGCAATAAAAAGGCCCCATGGCGCTCTGCCCTTGCCCACAAGCGGTCGGCGTGGCACCGCGAAACAGCACCAGCTTGGGCTGTTGGTATGTAGCACCACCTTTGGCAAACACCGCTGCCCATACGTCCTCAGTGTCAGCCAAAACGGTTGACACAAACTTGGCCATCTGGTCATCCGCTGGCGGTCGCTGCGCAGGGGCCTGCTGCACATGCGCGGGGGCTCCGCCCTCACCGCTGAGCAAGCCCAAAATCGTCAATGGATTGATGCCCAGCAACCAGCTGCCCAGCAAGGCAATGACGATGGTTCCCACACCAATACGCCCGCTGAGCAAGGCACCCAAGCCGCCGCCGCCCCCTCCCCCCGACCCACCGCCGGAGCGCCGGTCTTCAACGTTGTCCGACTCGCGGTTTCCTTCCCATTTCATGGCTAGGCCTTGGGCAGTGTTACGCCATGTTGACCCTGGTATTTGCCGCCGCGATCTTTGTAGCTGGTTTCGCACACATCATCGGCATCGCTCTCGAAGAACAGCACCTGTGCGCAGCCCTCACCTGCATATATCTTGGCGGGCAGTGGCGTGGTGTTGGAAAACTCCAGCGTCACATAGCCTTCCCACTCCGGCTCGAAAGGAGTGACGTTGACGATGATGCCGCAGCGCGCGTACGTGCTTTTGCCCAGGCAAATGGTCAGCACGTTGCGCGGAATGCGGAAGTACTCCATGGTGCGGGCAAGGGCAAAGCTGTTGGGCGGAATGATGCAGACGTCTTCGTTGAAGTCGACAAAGCTTTTTTCGTCAAAGTTTTTGGGGTCCACCACAGTGCTGTGGATATTGGTGAACACCTTGAATTCGGGCGCGCAGCGAATATCGTAGCCATAGCTACTGGTGCCATAGGAAATCACCTTTTTGCCGTCCACCTGGCGCACTTGACCGGGCTCAAAGGGCTCAATCATGCCGTGTTGCTCAGCCATGCGGCGTATCCATTTGTCGCTCTTGATGCTCATGCGGTGGGGCTCCTGGTGTGAGCGGTGATTGTAGTTTGAGGTGTCTGAAAGCCCTTTGAAGTCCTTTTGAGCCTGCTGGGCTGGTTGGCAGAGGGGGAGGCAACTGAGAGGCAGTTCGGGGGGCTCATGCTGCCAAATGCGCAGAAATCGCCCCCCGAACTGCCTCTCAATTGCTGAGCCCCTCTGCAGGCGATCACTTGGCATGCCAAAAAAATGGCAACCTCTCCTCGGTGGCAGCAACAGATCGAGCGCGCAAAGTCACGCCGTTCTCGCCATGGCGGGGAGTTCAGGGGGGCGATTTGCTGGCCGGAACGGACTGATGAGCCACCCGGAACTACCCGCCGTGGCAGGCGTGACAGCCACGAAGCATCCAAAATCGCTACAAATTCAATAGCTACTCACGCAACAAATACGGGCACAAATCCGCTAAATCGCTTGAGAAATCACGGTTTTCTCAACCAACCGGTCATCCCCCAACACAATCATGGAAAACAGCAACTCATCCAGATTGCTGGCGATGGAAGTCTTGCGCTCCAACAGAGGAGTAGCTTTAGGGTTCAGCACCACAAAATCCGCCTCACACCCCGGCAACAGGTTACCAACCATCCCCTCAAGGCCCAGCGCCCGGGCGGCACCCGCCGTGTGCTGCCACCACAATTGCTGGGGCGACAAGGACAGGCCCGATTTGGTCTGCCCCTCCCGCCCCACGTAATAGGCCGCGAGCATGGTGTGAAACGGGCTAAACGACGTGCCGCCACCCACATCACTGGCCAAACCGTAGTTGAAACCCACCCGGTCCGCCCCCGCATAGTCAAAAAAGCCGCTACCCAAAAACAGGTTGCTGGTCGGGCTGATGGCCGCTGCTGCGTCGGTATCGCGCATCAGCACGCGGTCGTCATCGTCAAAGTGGATGCAATGGGCGTACACCGCCCGCTGGCGCATCAGGCCAAAGTCGTTATAGGTGGCCAGGTAGCTGCGCGACTGTGGAAACAGTTCTCGCGCCCAGGCTATTTCGTCCTTGTTTTCGGCCACATGGGACTGAATCCACACATCCGAGTATTTCGCAGCCAACTCCCCTGCCCCGCGCAACTGCGCGTCCGTGCTGGTCGGTGCAAAACGGGGGGTGATGGCGTAGCCCAAGCGGTCCACGCCATGCCAACGCTGAATCAGCGCTTCGGTGTCGCGCAAGCTTTGCTCAGTGCCGCCAAGTCCATTCGCGCCCTGGTTGAGCAAATCGTCTGGCGCATGCCGGTCCATCAGGCACAGGCCGGTGATCAGTCGCAACTGCCGTTGCTGTGCTTCGGTAAACAAGGCATCGACGGATGCCACATGCGAGGTGGCAAAGGTCAGCGCGGTGGTTACTCCGTTACGTAACAGCTCTGCTACAAAAAAGTTAGCGGCTTGTGCACTGTAGTCAGGGGCTGCAAAGCGTTTCTCTTCTGGAAAAGTGTAATTTTCCAGCCAGGGCAAGAGCCCGGATGCGGGCGAACCGATGACATTCGTCTGCGGAAAGTGCACATGCAGATCGACAAAACCCGGCGCGATGATGCGCCCTTCCAAATGCTCCACGGGCAACCCGGGGTACTGCGCCGAAACCGCATTCCAATCGCCAATGGCCTGAACCACCTGCCGCCCTTGCGCATTGGGCCCAACAACCAGCAGCCCGTCTTCTTCAAACAGGGCACGAACAGGCCCCTCGCTGTGCGGGGCGAACCAGAGAAGGGAGGCGCGATAGGCTTTCATGGCCATGAGCTTAAACGGACAAAAGCCTGGTAGCTATACGGCGGCATCAATACCCACTATCTGATCTTCGGTTCGGCACATGCTCACCTGCCAGCCGCCACATCACAGCGGGACCTTGCCTTGCACCCCCGCCACCAGCCAATTCATGCTCAAAATTTGGGCATCGTTCAGTGTCTGACCTTTTGCAATCACTTCTTTGCCCTCGTTACTGAACACAGCCTCTTTGGCATGGAATGGGTGCAGGCGGCCGCTGGCGATTTCTTTTTGCCTCTGCAGCACTTCGTCCTGCACCTTCTTTGGCACCTTGCTGCCAAAGTCACCCACGTGAATCATTCCTTCATTCACTCCGCCCCACACGTTGCCGCTTTGCCAAGTGCCCTTGAGCGCCGCCCTGGCCCGTTCTGTGTAGTAGGCACCCCACTGGTGGGTCACGGCCACGATCTGGGCATCCGGCGCCACCTTGCGCATGTCCGAGTGGTAGGCCACCGCCATCTTGCCGCGCTCCTGGGCGGCCACCATTACCGCATCAGATCCGGTATGAAACGCGACCACGTCCACGTTTTGGTTAAACAAGGTCATCGCCGCATCGCGCTCCCGGGTGGGGTCGAACCACGCATACAGCCACATCACTTTGACCTCTGCCTTGGGGTTGACGGAACGCATGCCCAGC
>CAJBMJ010000172.1 GCA_903954045.1 uncultured beta proteobacterium
CCAGGGGCCCACTACCAGGTTGTCCTTCTGGCCCATCACCATGTCGTAGCCGGTAGGGGCCGCCTTGGTGGCTTCCGTAATGCCAATGGTGCCTCCTGCGCCTGCCTTGTTGTCGGGCACGATGGTCCACTTGGCGGTTTCAGTCAGCTTGTTGGCCACCAGGCGCGAAAGAATGTCGGTTCCGCCGCCTGGAGGGAACGGAATGATCAGGCGGATGGACTTGGCGGGATAGGCGGCCGCCTGGGCCTGTGCTGTGCCGGACAGGCTCAGGGATGCCAGCAGAATGGCCAGGGGCGCGAAGGTTTTGATGAGCATGGTGTGCGTGAACCGGGTTGGTGGTGAAACAGTCGGGCAGTTTAGCAACGAAAGCCACGGCACAATGCACAGCATGACCGCCGCCAGCCCCAAGCCCGCCGCCGCCTCTGTACCGCAGAAGGCCCTGGAAAAGCTCGGTCTCAAGCGCGATATCGACCTGGCGCTGCACTTGCCGCTGCGCTACGAAGACGAAACCCGCATTACCCGGCTGCGCGACGCCCGCGATGGCGACCACATCCAGATAGAGGCCAGGGTGATGGAGAGCGAAGTAAGTTACCGGCCCCGAAAGCAGCTGATTGTGACGGTGGACGACGGCACGGACACCTGTACGCTGCGGTTCTTCAGTTTCTATCCTTCGCAACAAAAAGCGCTGGCCGTGGGCAACCGCATCCTGGCGCGTGGCGAAATCAAAGGCGGCTTTTTGGGCCGCACCATGCTGCACCCGTCGTTCAGGGCAGCGGGCGGTGACCTGCCAACGGCGCTCACGCCCATCTACCCCACGGTGGCTGGCCTGCCCCAGCCCTATTTGCGAAAAGCGGTTCTGGGGGGGCTGGCGCGGGCCGAGTTGTCAGACACCTTTGCGCCGGGAGATTTGAGTCAGCTGGATACCCATATTGGCTCCCACCCCTTATGGACTCTGCGTCAGGCGCTACAGTTTTTGCATCACCCGACGCCCGATGTGTCGCTGGACACCTTGCAGGACCACAGTCATCCGGCATGGCAGCGGCTCAAGGCCGAGGAGTTGCTGGCCCAGCAGCTGAGCCAGCTGCAAAGCCGCCGGGCCCGTGCCGCCTTGCGCGCGCCCGAACTGCGTTTGCCTCTGCCTGAGCCCCCCGATTCGCTTCACCAGCGCCTGCTCGCCGTGCTGCCCTTTGGCCTGACGAACGCGCAGCGCAGGGTGGGGGCTGAGATCGCCAACGACATGCGGCGCCACACGCCCATGCACCGATTGCTGCAAGGCGATGTGGGTGCAGGCAAAACGGTGGTGGCGGCCTTGGCGGCTGCCATTTGCATGGACACAGGCTGGCAGTGCGCCTTGATGGCCCCCACTGAAATTCTGGCTGAGCAGCACTTTCGCAAGCTGCTGGGCTGGCTGGAACCCCTGGGCATTACCACCGCCTGGCTTACCGGAACCCAGAAGGCCAAGGAACGCCGGGCCATGCTGGCGTTGATTGAGAGCGGCGAGGCCAAGCTGGTGGTGGGGACCCATGCGGTGATCCAGGAAAAAGTGCACTTCAAGAACCTGGCGCTGGCCGTGATTGATGAGCAGCACCGCTTTGGCGTTGCGCAGCGCTTGGCTTTGCGCGGCAAGCTCAAACACGATGCCATGGAGCCTCACCTCCTCATGATGACGGCCACGCCGATTCCGCGCACGCTGGCGATGAGTTACTACGCCGATCTGGATGTGTCGACCCTGGACGAGCTCCCCCCGGGGCGCACGCCCATCGTCACCAAGGTGGTCAATGAAGCCCGGCGCGACGAGGTCATCGAGCGCATCCACGCGCAGATCGCCCAAGGCAGGCAGGTGTATTGGGTTTGCCCGCTGATTGAAGAAAGCGAAGCGCTGGACCTCTCCAATGCCACCCAGACCCACGCCGAGCTGGCAGAAGCGCTGGGCGACGTGAAGATGCCCAACGGCGACATGGCGCAGGTAGGTCTGCTGCATTCCCGCATGCCCCCCGACGAAAAGAAGGCGGTGATGGCGGCGTTTGTGCAGGGCCATACCGCGGTGCTGGTGAGTACCACTGTCATTGAGGTGGGCGTGGATGTGCCCAATGCCTCGTTGATGGTGATAGAGCATGCCGAGCGCTTTGGCTTGTCGCAATTGCACCAGCTGCGCGGCAGGGTGGGGCGAGGTGCGGCGGCTTCGGCCTGTGTGCTGCTGTATTCCACAGGGGATGCGCCGCGCCTGGGCGAGTCAGCCAGGGAGCGCCTCAAGGCCATGGTGGAAACCAATGACGGGTTCGAGATTGCCCGGCGCGACCTGGAAATTCGGGGTCCGGGCGAGTTTTTGGGCGCGCGCCAGAGCGGCGAGGCCATGCTGCGTTTTGCCAATCTGGCCACCGACACCGTGTTGCTGGACTGGGCTCGCAAGGAAGCGCCCATGCTGCTGGACAAGCACCCGGCTCTGGCCGAGAAACATGTGCAGCGCTGGCTGGGCACCAAGGCCGAGTTTCTCAAGGCCTGAGGGCTGCCTCTGCGCAGGGCCATAATGGGCGCAGACCATTCGGCGTCTGAGATTCGGCAAACATCCGATTCGGGAGAGAAAGTGTTTTATTGCACATTCAAATAAGAATTTGAACGATATGAAAACCATGCTCGAGCGCATCAGAAGCAGCATCTTTCCACCTGACTCGGGACTGGAAAGCGTGCGGGACTGGCGCGACCATGTGTTGACCGTGCTGCTGGGGTCCGTGGTGGCTCTGGGAACCCTGGTTGCGGTTCCCAGCATCGTTCTGTTGCTGTTGCAGGGCTTGTGGCCAGTGGCGTTAACTGATGTTGTTCTGCTGGGTTTGGGATTTTTGCTTTGGCGCAAGCGGACTCTGGGCCTGGAACTGCGCGCCTGGGGTTTGTGCGCCTTACTGTATGTGCTGGGGCTGGCTTTGCTGTTTGTGGTGGGGCCCACCAGTCAGCTGTATCTGATGATGTCGCCGGTCTTTGCTGCCATTTTCTTGCGCATGGGCGCCGCTGCTTTTCTGATGCTGCTCAATGCGGTCACCCTGTTTTCAGTGGGTTATTGGATGCATGTGGACTTTCACCTGCCTGGTTTTGAGACGCAGCCCGCCATGCAGTGGCTGGTGATCACACTCAACTTTGTCTTCGTGAATGGCGTCATTGCCATTTCCATTGCGCTGCTACTGCGTGGTTTGGAGCGGTCGTTTGCCAGAACCCAGGCGGCCACCCGGGCCAAGTCGGAGTTTCTGGCCAATATGAGCCATGAAATTCGTACACCCATGAATGCCATCTTGGGCCTGCTGAAGCTGACCCATGGCACCCAGTTGACGTCGCAGCAGTTTGACTACATTCATAAATCAGAAGGCGCAGCCAAGACCTTGCTGGCCCTGATCAACGACATTCTTGATTTTTCCAAAATCGAGGCGGACAAACTCGAGATCGAGGCACATGCCTTCAGTCTGAACAAGCTGATGGAAAGTCTGGCGGTTGTGCTTTCGGGAAACAGCAAGAGCAGTACCGTGGAAATTTTGTTTGACATGGACGAAGACCTGCCAGCCACAGTGCTGGGCGACTCCATGCGCTTGCAGCAGGTTCTGACCAACCTCGGCGGAAATGCAGTCAAGTTCACTACCCATGGCCAGGTGGTGGTATCCATCAAAAGGGTGAAAGCTCCTGTTGGCGCCTCTGATACTGAGCGGATAGAGTTTGCCGTTTCGGATACGGGCATTGGGATTGCGCCCGAGCACCGGCAGCGGATTTTCGAGGGATTTACCCAGGCGGAGGGTTCCACGACCCGCAACTTTGGTGGCACTGGTCTGGGCTTGGTCATTAGCAAGCGGTTGGTGGAAGCCATGGGCGGCACACTCGACTTGCACAGCGAGCCAGGGCAGGGATCACGTTTCTTCTTCACCCTGAAGTTGCCTGCGGTCGGCAAGGCCTTTGCCGAGCAGACCCCGTCTGCGGGGCCAGATCTGCAAAAACGCCGCGTACTGATAGTGGACGATAACCTGGTGGCTGCCAAACTCATGCAGCGCATGGCGGGGTCCTGGAGCTCGACTTGTGAGGTAGCGCACAGTGCCGAGCAGGCCCTGGAGTGGGTCGAGTGCGCAAGGGCGGGCGGAGTTTTTCCCTACGACCTCATTTTCATGGACTGCACCATGCGCGGGATGGACGGCTGGGAAGCCAGCGGGCAACTGCGGCAGGCTTGCCAGGACATGGGAGGCGCCAAGCCGCTGATCATCATGGTGACGGCCAGCGGTCGCGACACCCTGGAACAGCGCACCCCCGAAGAACAGGCCCGTATCGATGGCCTGGTGCTCAAGCCCTTCAGTCCGGCTATGTTGCAGGCTGCAGTGCTTGATGCCAGCGCTGCGATCCCGCGCATACGCCAGGTAAGCCGCACAGGTAGCAACCAAAGGGGCCTGTCTGGGATGCGCATCCTGGTGGTGGAGGACAACCTCGTCAACCAGCAGGTGGCTGAAGAGCTGCTGGTGGGGCAAGGCGCTTTCGTGGCTTTGGCGGCCAATGGCCAATTGGGTGTGGATGCGGTTCAAACCTCCCGACCCCCCTTCGATGTGGTGCTGATGGACGTGCAGATGCCGGTCATGGATGGCTACACCGCCACACAAACCATTCGCAACAAACTGGGCCTCAAAGACCTGCCGATCGTGGGGCTGACTGCCAATGCGCTGGCCTCGGACCGGGTGGCCTGCCTCCAATCGGGAATGAATGAGCATGTGGGCAAACCGTTTGATCTGCCGCAATTGGTGTCGCTGCTGATCCGTGTGACGGGCCACACACCGCCAGAGAAAAATGGCGCTCTCTCGCAGTCCACCGCGCAAGCCGCACCTGAAGTGAGCCTGCTGACAGAAGACATCAATCTGGCCCCGGCCCTCAAACGCCTGGGGGGCATGACGGCACTTTATGTCCGCTCGGCCAAGGATTTTTGCAAGTCGCTCGGTGATTTGGCACCTCAACTGCAGGCTCTCCTGCAGGCAGGAGAGGCAAAAAGTCTGGGCGCATTGGCACATACCTTCAAGGGTACGTCGGCCACCCTGGGGCTTGAGCGACTTTCGGTGGCATTGGGGCAACTGGAAAAGATGTGCGTTCCGGATGTCAGTGCCGAAGTCCTGCAGGGCAGCCTCGATGCACTGGCTCCCAAGATTGAGCTGGCCCGCGCGGCGCTGGAGCAGGCCATCGCCTTGCTGGAGCCGCCAGCCAGGGTGGTCCAGAAGACCGAAGCTCCTGCGCCAGCCGCAACCGAAGCGGCTCGACATCTCATACAGCAACTGCGGCCGCTGTTGAAGTCTGACGATCTGACAGCGCTGGAGCTTATGGCCGACCAGCGGGCAGTATTGGCGTATTTGCCAGAAAATATGGTGACTCGCCTGGAGAATGCGCTTCAGGACCTGGACTTGCAGGAAGCGCTGCAGGCCTGTGAGGCCATTGAGGACCTGATGAAACCTACAGAGAGTCGAGCGGATGTGGCCTGAGTCATGGCAAACAGTGATATGGGTGCTCGGGCCCATTCTGGTTTTGGTGGCGGCCGGGTTTGCCTGGGCCGAGTACCAGGCCCATGTGTTGAAGACAAAAATCACCAACCTCGATAGCGGGTTGCGGTTCACCGCCCATGGATGGTCCGTCGAGGTGCAGCGCTCCAACCAGAAGGTGGAAGTTCACACCCGCCACGGACTCTATACCCAGGAACCGCTGGACGGCGGCGGGCCCCAGAAGACGCAGCACGGCAGTCTCACGGTGAGTCTGCAAGCGCCGGGTTTGCAAATCGCGCTGAAGCGTGGCAAGGACGACGGATGGCGAACCGTGCGATTTCAGTCGACTGGTACGGAGCGGTCCGTGCTTTTGATTGAGCATGTTCCACTGCCTGTAGCGGAAGGGTTTAATCTTTTTGCCGGGCAAGTGCGTCTCTGGGTCGAAAAGCTGGAGCAAAGAATCGCGCAGAAGGCTGCGGATGAGGCTGCTGCGCTGGCTGCGGCCGATCAGCAGGCGGCTGACCTGCGGGCCAAGGCAGAGGCCGAAGCGGCCAAAGCGGCGGCCCTGATTCCCCTGAGCCCGGATGTGCAGATTGCCCAGTGGCGCAAGGCTGCGGGATTTTCCGGATATGCCAGTGAAGTGGGCCTGGCCGACAACGGCAGTATCTCCTGGTACATCGACCTCGACCCCCTGGGGCGCATTACCCTGCACGCCGACAAGCGCACCATCCACACCACCCTGGTTGGCGCCCGAATTACGGCACTCAACGGGGAACTTGAAGTCGGGGTGCGCGATGACTTCTGGACCGAAGAAGAAACCGACCTGCAGTATTTCCGCATACTCAAGGGATTGCCGCCGGACGAGCGGCGCGCCTGGAAAGAGCGCCTGGAAGCCTTGCGCGACAGCCTGCGCAAGTCCGACCGGGTGTGAGCCCAGCGGTGATAGGACAATAGAGACATGACCCTGACCGAACTCAAATACATCGTCGCCGTGGCCCGAGAGCGGCATTTTGGCAAGGCGGCTGATGCCTGCCATGTGTCGCAACCCACGCTGTCGGTGGCTGTCAAGAAGCTCGAGGAGGAACTGGACGTCAAGTTGTTTGAGCGCAGTGCCAACGAAGTGGCGGTGACCCCGCTGGGTGAAGAGATCGTGCGCCAGGCCCAGAGCGTGCTGGAGCAGGCGTCCAACATCAAGGACATTGCCAAGCGCGGCAAAGACCCGCTGGCAGGCCCCTTGAAGCTGGGGGTGATTTACACCATTGCGCCGTATTTGTTGCCAGACCTGGTGCGTCAAGTCATCACCCGGTCTCCGCAGATGCCGCTGATGCTGCAGGAAAACTTCACCGTGAAGTTGCTGGAGATGCTGCGCACCGGAGATATTGATTGCGCCATTCTGGCTGAGCCTTTCCCGGACGCGGGCCTGGCTGTGGCCCCGCTGTATGACGAGCCGTTCTTCGCTGCTGTGCCTGCCAACCATGCCCTGGCGCAACAGGGCAGCGTTACAACCGAGCAGCTCAAAAACGAGACCATGCTGCTGCTGGGCAACGGCCATTGCTTCAGAGACCATGTGCTGGAGGTGTGCCCCGAGTTCGCCCGTTTCTCGAGCAGTGCGGAAGGCATTCGCAAGAGCTTTGAAGGCTCGTCACTGGAGACCATCAAGCACATGGTGGCCGCAGGCATGGGCATCACCCTGGTGCCGCGCCTGAGTGTGCCGCGCGAGGCGCTGGATGGCAAAAAACGCAGACAGGAAGACCCTTATGTAAAGTATCTGCCGGTGCAGGACGGCAAAGGTGCTTTGCCACCCACCCGCCGCATTGTGCTGGCCTGGCGCCGCAGCTTCACCCGTTACGAAGCCATTGCGGCCCTGCGCAACGCCATTTACGGTTGCGAGCTCCCCGGGGTCAAGCGACTGTCCTGATATTTAGTCAAACTGGCCTTTAGCGCCCGTACCTACTGCATCAACAGCTATTCAATTTGTAGCATTATTGTGCTTTCCCGCTTGCCCCTTTATTTGGACCTGATTCGCTGGAACCGACCTGCTGGCTGGTTGCTGTTGCTGTGGCCATCTCTGAGTGCGCTCTGGCTGGCAGCGGGGGGATTCCCTGGCTGGCATCTGGTGATCGTGTTTACCCTGGGAACGATTTTGATGCGCAGCGCCGGTTGCTGCGTCAATGATGTCGCGGACCGGAACTTTGACCGCCATGTGAAGCGCACCGCGCAGCGCCCGGTCACGCGCGGCGCGGTGTCGGTGCGCGAGGCTCTGGTGGTTGGCGCAGTGCTGGCGCTGCTGGCGTTTGGGTTGGTGCTTACCACCAACCGCGCTGCCATTGCCTGGTCGTTTGCTGCCCTGGTGGTGGCACTGCTTTACCCGTATGCCAAGCGGGTGGTGTCCATGCCCCAGGCGGTACTGGGCGTGGCTTTCAGTTTTGGCATACCGATGGCCTATGCGGCGGTGCGCGGCGAAATTCCTCTGCAGGCCTGGGCTTTGCTGCTGGGCAATCTGTTTTGGGTGCTGGCCTACGACACCCAATACGCCATGGTGGACCGGGACGACGATGTACGCATTGGCATGAAGACTTCTGCCATCACCCTGGGGCAGTGGGATGTGGCCGCCGTTATGGCGTTTTACCTCTTGCACCTGGGCATTTGGGCCTGGGTGATAGCGCCGCTGGCGCAAGGCTGGGGTTGGTGGCTGGGGTTGACCGTGGCACTGGCGCAGGTGGCTTGGCACGCCACGCTGATTCGCACCCGGAGTCGCGAGGGCTGCTTCAAGGCGTTTCGCCTGAACCATTGGGTCGGGCTGGCCCTGTTTGTTGGAATCGCGCTATCCGTCTCCCACACCCGCTAAGGGGTTCGGGACAGTGCTGGCAAGGGCGCTTGGCGCTGCATGAACAAGCGGCTTGCCTGCAGCAGTTGTTCTGTTTGGTCGCGGTGCGGGGAGTGCCCACAGTGTGGCAGTGCCAGTAGTTCGGTGTGTGGCGTGTTGCGCTCAATGCTGTGGACTTGCTCCAATGTTCCGTATTCGTCGTCCAGCCCTTGCACCGCAAGCACAGGGCAACGGATGGTTGCG
>CAJBMJ010000173.1 GCA_903954045.1 uncultured beta proteobacterium
CACGCACTGTGGGGTGGCTCAGTCCGGTCATCGCCACAATTTGCATCACTTTGATGCCCTTCCTGTGCAGTCGAACAACTTGCTTGCGCCGCTCGTGCAGTTGCTCCAGTGTTTGATATCTTGCGTCTTCTTTTTCCATGAATCGTACATGGGGGTAATGATCTATAAATCAAGACTTCAGTGGGCCGAATCTATAGGCTTGGCGGCGGTGGTTAACAACGGGACAAATTGGGATGCACGGGCGGATTTAGTGCTGGGGATTGCAAGCATTTCAGATGCAAATGCAGTGCAGGTCGTTATGTCAGACGACAATATTTACGAAGTGACCAATACCAGCGGGGTTACTGTGCAAATCACTGGGATAACACCATCCATTGACTCTTCAGTGGGGGATATCCCTGGTCAAGTTCAGTACAACGCATACAGGCCTATTTGTACTGTAGGTTCATCCCTCGCCGCAGGAGCCAAGTGCTACGTATGGTGGTACCCCAACAATGCCTAAGGTTGCGCGTGAGAGGTAAGGCGGCTAGACACGCTTACACATGAGCACTTTCACCAGTGCTGGCACTAAACGGCACGGCAAAGGAGTAGTCGTCAAGGTCTTTCGCTTTTCTGATGGTCAAAACATGCTCTAGCATGGACAATTCTGTGGATGAAATCCGCGAGCGTTACTGTAGAAAGATCCAACGGGCCCATGTTGCCCGACATGGTCTTGCCACAGCGATTTGCGCTGCCCTTTGGAAACGGAGCAGCCGTGGCCCAGACCAGCTTTCTGGATTACCGTGACAACATTACGGCCATCATGGCAGGCCTGGACGATCTGAGTGTTTTTCGCGGGCGCCAAGCGCCTTTTGTCACCAGATCAGTGAAGGTGCAAATCAACGACCTGACCCTCACTGCCTCTGCCAATACCCCCTTGCGGTTTCGGATGAAAGAGTCGTCCGCCACTACGCTCACCATCCCGTTTGCCGGCGAAATCAGGCCGACCCTGGATAAACAGCAGGTGGTATTACAGCCTGGCAGGGCCGGGGTTTTCCTTGTCGGGGACGCACTCTACGGGGAAACTGACACGCGCGCGGCGCTTATGCTCAGGCTTACCCCGGAGCGCATTTTGCGAACAGCTGCTGCCATGCTCGGCTCAGCGGAGGATGCGGCACGCCATGTGCATTTGAAACATAGCAGACCCATTGCACTTCAGCATGGGGCGGTGTCTTTTGATGTCGTATTCCGCCAGTACTGTCAGATCATCGACCAGTTCCAGCAGCAACCTGCAGCCTTGGAAGCGCTGATGCTGGACGACGCCATCTACCGCACGGTGGTCATGATGTTGGCTCCCAACGCGTTTTTCAAGGCAGCTCCGGATCAACCTTCCGGCAAGCATGGCCATCTTTTGAAAGACCTGTGTGAGCACATTCGCGCCAACCTCGCGCATCCCATTGGCTTGACCGATATGGAGTTGTTCACCCGGCTCTCTGCCCGCACGCTGGCCCGGGTTTTCCAGGAAAAACTGGGTTGCAGCCCTATGGCGTGGGTGCAGGAGCAGCGTTTGTTGTTGGTGCAGCAAGCGCTTCAGCGGGCACAGGCCCATGAAACAGTAACCAGCATCGCAGTGGGCTGCGGGTTCACTCGCATGGGTGCATTTGGCGCTCTGTACGCCCGGCGTTTTGGTGAGCGCCCCTCGCAAACCCTGAAGCGCGCCACGTCAAGCTGATCGCAGCCATCACAAGATGGCAAAAAACGGATAGCGCTTGACTAGAAACGTATAGATCAATCCGGCAAGGCTGGGCTTAATCGAAGGCAACTGTAACTAGCGGTCTACATTGACCTGGATACCTTTTTTATGCAAATGAATTCTCGGCAGCAAGCCCGCTGGCATACAAAAATATTCAGCTGAATCACTGTACTCATCGGCTTATTGGCGTCACTTTCAGCACAGGCAGCGCAGCAATGTTTCAGTCAGCCAGGGATTTACGGCGCTTTGACCGTTACTGCCGGCTCAGGATGCAGCAGAACATTCAGCGGACTTTTTGAAGGAATCAACAACGGTTTGTACTTGGTGGGTCCGGGAAATCCGGCTGGCACCGAGAGTTGCACGTTTTCCTTCTCTCATCCTGTGACAAAAAGTTCACTCAAGGTAAAAGTGCGTGCATCCTCATGTCACCCAGACGCTCCTCCTGCAATGCCTTCGGCTCAGATATATGGTTGCGAGCAGACAGAGATTGGATTGAATGGTCAACCCTACGCCGTCTCTGCAGGAGAGGTCGTCACACCAGTCGACGGAGGGCAATCAATTTCAATCAATGGCGGAAACCTGAGGTCAGCACTCAATGTGGCAGATGGTTCAGCCGATGTCACTTTTTCTGTTGGTTCCAATGTTTCATCTATCACCATCACGGATCGCGTCTTTCGAGTGGAGGCCGGTGTTGATGCGCCATCGTATACCGCTGGATCCATTTATCAGGTCTGCGCCGATGACCAGGTTCCGGTAGCCACCCCTCCCACTGTGACGGCGATCAGTCCCAACAGCGGCAGCACGGCCGGTGGTACCGCAGTCACCATCACCGGCACCAACTTCGCCGGTGCTACCGGAGTGAACGTGGGTGGCGTTGCCTGCACGCCCTACACCGTTGTGTCAAACACTTCCATCACCTGCACCACAGGTGCCCATGCTGCGGGAACGGCCAGTGTGGAGGTGACAACTCCTGACGGCACCAACAGCACTAATGCGCTTTACACCTACACAGTAACCGTTGCCGCGCCCACTGTGACGGCGATCAGTCCCAACACCGGCAGCACAGCCGGTGGTACCGCAGTCACCATAACCGGCACCAACTTCACCGGGGCCACCAGTGTGACTGTTGGCGGTGTAGCCTGCACCCCTTACACCGTGGGGTCACCCACTTCAATTACTTGCACCACCGGTGCCCATGCTGCGGGTACCGCCAACGTGCAGGTAACAACACCCAACGGCACGACGGCAGCAAACACCCTGTACACCTACGCCTTGTACACCGTGTCCAGTGGCGGCGGCAGTGATGCAGTGCAGGCCGATATGTTGAGCCCTACCTGCACTGGCTTTGAAGCGGCTGTGTTTAGCGCGGTCTCTGGCAATGCGCCCAATGGGGATCCCAATGTGTATAGCAAGCTCACCTTCACCACAACGTGCGCCAGCGTGACGATACGCATGACCTTCCCCCAGCTGATCGCCGGACGAAGCAAGTTCTGGAAGTTCTACGACGGCCAGTGGCATGACTGGACTAACTTGGTTGCGATGGATTACACCAACAAGACAGTCACTTTTACAGTGGCAGACCAAGGTCTTGGTGACACTGAGCCAACGCAAGGTGTCATCACCGACCCCGTGCAGTTGTCTGTGGGACCGGATGTAGGGGGGCTAACTCCTATTCCTACCCTCTCCGAATGGGGCCTCATCTTGTTGGCGGGTTTGCTGGCGATGTTCGGCATGGCTCATGTGCGCCGACGGCGTTGAGCGCAATTCAATCAGTTAGATGGATCGTTAGTTTTTCAAAGAGTCAATACCTATGATTTCTCGCAAATTAAAAGCAATATTTCAGCTGACCATTTCGTTGCTAGGTTCGACCTTGCTGTACGGTGGCTATGCCCACGCCAACGCGGTCACCATCAGCGACACAGCAACTTATGCGCAGCTACCGGATGTTGCTGTGGATTCCAATGGCGTCTCGGCCTCGGTTTTTGTGCAGGGAAGCCAGATTTTTGCCAACGTCAAGAGCGCGAGTGGTGCGTGGCTTGCAAGTCCGGTGCAGGCATCCTCTACGTCCGTTCTGGGCGATAGTAACTCTCCGAAGGTGAGGGCGCTCAATGGCGGCGGCTTTGTGGTGGCCTGGGTGCAGCGCAATGCCGCAAACGATGCTTGGGGAGTCTCCGCATGCAAACTTACTCACAAGTCCGTAATTAAGGCGACATAGTTGGAACTAATCTCGTCATCGATGGTCTCAAGTGACATGAAACGAGATGGCCGCACACTGAATCACGCAACGTTGGAAGAATTTCGTGTTCTGGCACTACGCCGTGTCAATGAAGGCGAGAGGC
>CAJBMJ010000174.1 GCA_903954045.1 uncultured beta proteobacterium
CCCGCCAAACAGCGTGCGCTGTCGGTCCGAAAAAAGCGTTCGCCCCGTCTGGGAATATCGTGCGGTGCAATGCCAATGCCTTGGTCACGAACGCGAATGATGAGTTGCCCTTGGGTGCGCTCGGCGCTCAGCGTTACCGGGCTGCCCGGCGGCGAATATTTAACCGCGTTGTCGATCAGGTTCAGCACTGCCAAGCCGAGCCAATGCGCGTCGAGCGCCACTGGGCTGTCGTCGGCGGGCATTTCGAGCCCGAAGCGATCCGATTCACCCAAGCCTGATAGTTGCCTGACCTGGGCAAGAAAAGCCGATGGGGCAAGGGGTTGCAGTTTGGTAACGATACTGCCTCCGCGCAAAACTTCTTGCGCCAACGCGTTGTCGATGAGCGTGTTCAGTCGCGCAAGGGCCAACGCGATGCGCTCAAATCGCGGCCTGAGTTCGGGCTGGGCATCTACCGTGCGCGCCTCAATGTTGGCGAGACCTGCTTCCACAATGGCTAATGGGGTTCGCAATTCATGGCCTATGGTGCCCAGCAGGCTGCGTTGGGCCTCGCTCTCGCCAATGGCAGCGCGAAGTTTTTGAGATTCCTCTTGCACGCGCTGCAAGATCATCAGTACCACAAAGGGTAACTGCAGAAAGATGGAGAGCGACCATAGGTAGGTTGTCCAGAGGTTGATGGGCAACCACCCCAGATTTCTTAACATCTGCGGTATCAACGCAATGCCACCGGGCAAGAACATCAGCAGCATCCACTTGGCACGCTGAGGTTGGTGCGCAAGCATTTTTACGATCAGCGTGACCACCAGCACGATCAGCAGGCCTACGTAGGTGGGCATATACGGGGCCATGGCCGGGTAGTAGCCCGCCAGAGAAAACGCGATGGCAAGCACACTCAGCCAGGCCACTGCGCTCACCAGTTTGCTCAAACCCGGAAGGTAGCGTGCTGACTCAAGATAGAGCAGTGCAAAAAATAGAAAGAGCGCAGGCACCTGGGTTGAGGCAACACCAATCGCGTAGTTGGCCAGCAGGGGCGCCTCAGGGTAGAGAAATATCTGGTCGTAGCCGTTGATAGCCAGGTGTTGCACGCCATAACTCAACACATACGCCGTAGCAACGACAAAAAACTTCTGACGCAACCAAATGGCGCTGACCAGACTAATCAGGGTGGCTGCCAGCATCATTCCAAAAAACGTACCGTGCAAGGTATTGCGCAACAAACTACCCGCGACCCAGGCCTCCGGTTGCCACAGTGCAAGGGTGAGCGCCAAGGTGCTGGTGCTTTGCACACGCAGATAAATAGTCTGCGGTGCCTCGGTCAAGTCGATGGGGAAAATGGTTTCGCGTGTCGCCATGGGGCGTTGGCTGACCGGAACATGGTCCCCCGCACGCTGCTCCGTGAAACCACCATGGCCATCTGGCAGATACAGGCGCAGGTCGTCAATGAACGTGGGCTCGGCCACCAACCACCAATGCGCGGGCGCGTCCGCAGCATGCGACACACGTACGCGCAACCAAAACACATCGCGAGAAAACCCCTGTGAAAACACACCGGAGAGCGGTTGAAATCGATGGCCTGCGGAATCAACCCCTTTGGCGGCAACCTGGTGAACGTCCAGGCGACCATCCGGGTCTCTGAGAAATTCGGCCTCTGCGACAATATCCAAGCCACCCTTTCCACCGGCGACCACACCAGCCAGCGCGGGCGTGATCCATGCCAACCCCAGCACAGCAAGGACGACCAACCAAGTGCGCAATATCACGGAACGCAAAGCAGCAGATGCAAAGACATTGAGCAGCATAGAAGAGGTAAGTTGCCCACGCGTCCTTGTTGTTGAGGATGAAACTGCGCTGCGTGAAGAGCTGGTTGATTTCCTCAAATTTTATGGCATAGACGCACATGGCGTGGGTGACATCGCTGGCATGCTGCACCAGTTGAAGACATTCCGGTGGGACGTATTGGTGCTGGACCTGGGCTTACCCGATGGCGATGGACTGACTGCGGCGCGCAGAGTGCGTGAGTCGTTCAAACTCACGATTGGTATGGTCATCATTACTGCGCGCGGTCATGTCGAGGATCGCATAGCCGGGCTTACCGCAGGAGCAGACAGCTACCTGGTCAAGCCAGTAAATCCAAGAGAACTCAAGGCAGTAATTGACCAACTCGTGCCCCGCTTGTCACACCAGCCAGAACCCTTCTCGTTGACGCCAGTTGCCGGCTGGCACCTGGATTTATTGACCTTGCAACTCATTTCACCCGACCAACGCGCAACCAGCCTGACAGGCACCGAGGCGCGCCTGGTGGAGCATTTGATCCGGGCGGGAGGACGAACGGTCGGCCGTGACGGTTTGCTGCAGCACCTTGCAATGGGGCTGACCTTGGAAGACACCCGCCGCCTGGACACACGCATTTCACGATTGCGAAAGAAAGTTGCAGATACTGCTGGAGGCGAACTGCCCATCAAGACTTTTCGCAGCCAGGGCTATGCCTTTGTGGGCGCGGCGTCCGTAGGGGGGTAGGTACCCAATAGGCGTTCATGGTTTTTTGACGCCCCTCGCTTACGGATTTGATAGCTCCCGCCAGCCAAGTACCTTGCAACCCTGACGCTCATAGGCACCCTCGCCGCCGAACACAATGAGCGGCGCAAGCGTCTCGTCCTTGGCAAACCCTTGCCACTTGGCAATGGCATCCGGCCAATCGGAGGCAAATGTGGCACCAGACTTGATTTCAACCGCTTGCAAACCTTGCGCCGTTTCATACAGCAAATCCACCTCATGGCCCAGGCTGTCGCGCCAGAAGTACAGGTCAGCAGGTTGGCCGGCATTGAACCTCCGCTTGATGAACTCGCCCACCACATAGGCCTCAAAAAGCGCTCCGCGTGCGGCATGGCTCTGAATGCTCGCCGCATCGCGGATGCCCAGCAGCCAGGCCATTAGCCCCACGTCCAGAAAATACAACTTGGGCGTTTTGACCAGCCGCTTACCAAAATTCTGGCGGTACGGTGCAAGGCGCGTGACCAGGTAGCTGGCTTCCAGCACCGAGAGCCACTCACGCGCAGTGACGGCCGAGATACCGCAATCTGCCCCCAATGCAGCCAGGTTAAGCAACTGCCCCGAACGTGCCGCACACATACGCACAAAACGCTGAAACTGCGACAGATCCCGCACGGCAATCAGCTGGCGCACGTCGCGCTCCAGGTAGGTCGCGACGTAGTTGGGAAACCAGTCGCCCGGCAATAACGTGCGGTCATACAAGGCAGGGTAAGCGCCCCACAGCAGCATGTCCTCCAGCGTTTCGGGCAGGTTGCCCGTTGCGCCTAGTTCGTGGGCTGACAAAGCCAGCAGCTCAACCTTGCCCACGCGCCCGGCCAGTGACTGGGTCACCCCCGCAACCAACTCGAACTGCGCTGAACCGGTGAGCACAAAGTCGCCCATGATGCCCCGCGCATCAACTACGCCCTGCAACCAGGAAAACAAGGCCGGACAGCGCTGCACCTCGTCCAGAATGGCACCACGGTCAAACCGACCCAGAAAACCCTTCGGGTCACGATCGGCGAATTCACGTTCGTCGGGGTTTTCAAGCGACACATAAGGTTTGTGCGGAAAAACTGCCTTGGCAAGCGTTGTTTTGCCTGACTGTCGTGGCCCGGTTACGGCCACTATGGGGAAACCCCTGGCCAAACGTTGCAAGCAAGTTGCAGCGGTACGTGGAATCATTATTACAAATCGAAAGTTTAAACTCAGTTTTGTAATTTTAATGCCAACCAGATCATCCCGCAAGGCTCAATGCTTCGCCTGCAGTCACAACTGGGCTTTTCTGCGGCGCATCGTCCATCCCCACGCTGTCTGAGCCCAAACCGCTGGGGTCGTGGATGCTGCCGTTGACCTTGAAGTCCAGCAGGCCAAAGGGAGCTCGGATTGCCGAAATAACCCTACCAAAACCTACAGCATCGCAAGCGCCTCTTCCATCCCTGCGTGTTCAAAAGCCGGCGCAAAGTCTTCGAGTTCTGTTTGAGATAGCCCAACGGCTTGCGTCGTCGCCACTTCGCGCCACCGTTGAACCGCCTGAACCACCTCGGCCAGTGCGGCAGCGGCAGTCTGCACATTGAGCTGGAACCGCGCCGCCTGCCCCAGCAGTTGAGCTACTGAGGTGATGGGGCCCGTGTCTTCGCTCAGCCATGTCTTTGATTCCCGGTCTTTGTCAGGAAACGGGTTCAGGTCAAAGGAGGGAGACAGTTGCCATTGATTTTTGTCTGTGTACAAAAAGCCAATGTTTTGCAGGTGGTCATCAACATTCGTAATCAAAAAATTGAAAGCCAGTCTGCGCCAGAGCTGTTGTGCGGAGGCGCTGAAATCGACGCAACTGGAGCGCATCGCGTCCACCACTTCCGTATAGGAGTGCTCTGCATTGCGGCTGGACTGCAGAAGGGTTGCGCCTGACATATAGGGGATACGCCCGTGGTTGGGCGTTCTGTCAAAACGCCGGATGATGGCCACCGGAGCACCCTGGACCATCACGATGCGGGCGTGCGCAGCATCAATTCCCGCCAGCTTTGCCAAGCGCAGGGCGAGAACTTCGCCACGGGTGACGCTGCGCTCGTCATTGACGCTGGGAAACTTCCCCAAAGCAAGTGTTCCGTCTTCATCCAGAACGGTGCACTTGGGCCGCATGCCGCCCAGCGAGGTGCCTTTTCCCTGGAGGTACTTGAGGTCCTCAGCGGTCTCTTGGCTCAACTCGACGGCGCGCGAAGCCGCCACCATTTTTTCGAGCTCCAGCAACACCGGGGTTGCTCGCTTGCCCTCTTCGACATCACGTAGGTAGTTCTGCGGCTTGTCTCGTAGCCGAAGTGCACCGATGCGGCTGAAGTCGTCTACGGCACAAAGGTAGTCCACTGCTGTGAGTGCGCCCAGCGCAGGATTGTGTTTTCGCTCTTTGGCGTGGGCGCGTGCGATCACACGACGCCCCCAGCTATCAGGCTCCGTGTCGGCCAGCGCCAAGAAAAAGCAGGAGTCGTCTTTGGATGGCGCTTTGCGCAACTGGTAACCCAGAACGCGGGACAAATCAGGGGAAACGTCAAACGCGACAGGGTTGGCCAACCATTCATCCCGATAGGCAAACTGCGAGAACTCTCGGGGGCCGTCTTTGACGTAAACGAGTTTGCCAACAGGCACTCCGGCTTGTCCCAGGCAAACGTCCAGCTCGACTTTGGTGACCATGTGAACCTTCAAAACGCACCTGGCTCACGCGCACGACGAGGGGTACGAACACGCTGAGGGAGGTTCTGGTCCATCAGGGCCAGGCCGACCGAATCCTGAGCGGTGTCCAGGAGATTTTCGAACTTGTCTAGCTCACCAAAAACCTGAAGTGCTCGGGCAAAGTGTTGCAGGGCGGTGCCAGGGTGACCATCTTCCATGCGCCGAACCGTATTGACAGAAGCACCGATGCGCTCAGCCAGCGACTCCTGGGACAACTGCCTGCGGCGGCGGGCCAGGGATATGCTTTGCCCGACCCTGCGCAAAGCCCGTTCAACAGGAAGAGGGATAGGACTGCTTTGCATAACTTAACACCCAAATTTGAATTTTAATCATCTATTTACATCTAAATATGGATGATTATTGCAAAACATATTCTAGTGTCAAGAGTGACAGTTTGAATAACCATGCCAGCTTACGCTCGGACAGGTTGGTAAAGTCGCCACGCAGCATGGCAGACACTTTGGGCTGGGGAATGCCCATGCGCTTTGCTGCGGCTTTCTGGGTGAGGCCCAGTTTGCGCATGGCCTTGGTGATCTCGATAACCAAGCCGGATTTGATCTTGAGCTTGAGCTTGTCGGCATCGGGCAGACCCAGATCAGCAAACACATTGCCAGATCCCATCTCTATGGTGACAGCTTGCAAACCGTGCGCTTTTGGCGGATGCCAGCGCTTTAAAAATGATAGCTACCAACGCAATAAATACGTGGGCTAGAGGCCAATTTAGTGCCTAAACCAGGCGACTATTCGTGCCACGGCGACGCATCTGCCGCAGGCCAAACAAGCAACATGGGGCGCTGGTTTTGGACAACTTGTCCTGCTTTTACATAAAATACAATGTACATATGATTAAGTTCGAATGGGATGGGCCCAAAGCCGCTGCAAATCTTAGAAAGCATCAGGTGTCTTTCGAAGAAGCCAAATCCATTTTTTTCGACGAATTTGGTGTGCAATTCTTCGATGAGGAGCACTCGTCCGACGAGGAGCGCTTCTTGATGCTTGGCATGAGTTCAGAGGCAAAGTTACTCATCGTTTGTCATTGTGAGCGAGAGCATGGTGAAGTTATTCGCATCATCTCGGCACGCAAGGCGACCAAGCGCGAAAGCGCGTTTTATCGAAGTGGACACCTATGAAAGCTGAATACGACCTTTCCAAACTGAAGTCGCGCAAGAACCCCTACGCATCCAGGCTAAAGAAGCCTGTAACCATGCGGCTTTCAGAGGATGTTGTGGACTATTTCAAGGCCATGGCCGATCAATCCGGCGTTCCCTATCAGAGCCTGATCAACCTGTACCTGCGCGACTGTCTTGCCAACGGCCGAAAGGTACAAATCAATTGGCCGCAAGCGGTCTAACGAGTTTGGCCATCAGCCCCACGGCTAGAACTTTCTGGGCAAAGTCGAACGTGGCGGCAAGTCTGTGCATTCGGGTCTTGGTGAATGGCTAAACAGATCGGGTGAGCGACATGGAGGGCTACCGTTCGGCCGTTAGTACCGACCTCTCATAAAGAGTTTCAGGGTCAATATCAATATTACCGGGCCATGCCACGGTACCATTTTCAACAAATGCACCCTGAAATGCATTGTTCGCCTTAAGGCGAACCCAAGGTTTTTGGTCCATATAACTTGCCATATCGAAACTGCGGTGTTCACCGTTTTCAAAAACCAAAGACAAGCTAAAGCCAGGCTGTACCGTGACACGAGTTACATCAACAATCATCTTCTAACTCCTTTACCTGAGAGGATCAATACGAAACGGCTCTGAGCCCTCTTTGGCAAGTTCCCAATCCGCCAACAACTCATCCCTATGCAAATCGGCCCAAACCTGCACCATACGCAACTGACGCGCTGGCAGTTCGCCCGCCAATAACTCGCCGCCTTCAATGCCGACTGAAGCCCTGAAATTTTGATAGCGTATGTGGATGTGCGGCAAGTGATGCTTTTCCTTGATTTCAAAATACATCAGGACGATGATCCCGTAAAACATGCTGATAGTGGGCATAACGTCAAATCCGAGATGAACAACTTTGCAGTTTAGCGAAATCGCTATTTTCTATTCGATAAACCGATGATTACGGGGCAATGGCCAAACAGATCGGGTTAGCAACTCGGGCGCAGGAACGAGAAAAAATGCCCACCGAAGTGGGCACCTTGTGTGTGACAGCCTGCAAACCGAACCCTTTTGGCGGCTGCCAGCGCTTTAAAAAAGATAGCTGCCCAAGCAATCAATACAAGGGCTAGCGGCCGATTTGGTGCTTAAACCAGGCGGTTGCTCGGGTCTCGGCGGCGCATCTGACGCAACCCAAACAAGCCCATCAAGCCGGTGAGCGCAATCAGGCCCCACTCGGACAGGGTGGGGATGGACTCGGCGCTGGCCGCAAAGCCCAAACCGCTGGGGTCGTGAATCTCGCCGTTGACCGCGCCGTCGTCATCGCCCGAGCCGCCGTCCACCAAGGTGAAGGTCACGCTGCTGGCGCCGATGATGGTGGGATTACTTTGGGGGTTGTAAGCGCTGTACACCCCATTCACCGCTTTCCAGAAAGTCGCCCCGCTGGGAATAGGCTGGGAGTAGGTCACCGTGACGGTTACGCTACCACCGCTGCAACCGGTCAGCTTGAAGTCCAACAGACCGTAGGGGAAAGCCGTGTTGACCGGTGCTCCACTGGGTGCGGCAACAAACCGTGTGGCGTTGCTGTCCACAGAAGAACAACCCACGGCAGACAGTGTGGCGGTAACACCGCTTGAGGTGGTTGGAATGGCAGGCGCGCTTGCCACTGGGGCAAAGATGGCAGACACAGAACAATCAGCCGTGACAGCAGCCGTGGCGAAACTATTACCTGTGCGGGTGCCCCCACAAGTGCCGCCCACTGACCCAGTCGCGTAGTTGTTGCTGGCAGGCGTGAGCGTGAAGCTGGGCATGGCGTTGTAGGCCACCACCTGCGCACCGCTGGGGCTGATGCTGCCGTTGGCACCGGCGCTGGCCGTGACGGTAAAGCCGCGTGGTGCGCTGCATTGCGGGGAGTTGCCACCACCATTGGTACCCTGGCAAACCCAGGTGTAGGTGCCAGCGTTGGTGGCGACTGAGCCAAACAAACTGCCGACGCTGCACAAGACACCGCCGCTCGGGGCTGCGGTAAGCAAGGTAGAACTGCTGGCGCTGCCGCACACGCCTGCCAGGGGTGCCACGGGTATCGCACTGCTGCTGGGTGACGAGGCAACGCTGTCACCCGTGCTGTTGGTGGCCTTGACGGTGCAGGTGTAGGTTTTGTCATTGGTCAGGCTGCTCACCACGATGGGGGATGTGCTGCCGGTGTTGGCGCCTGCTGCTCCGCCGTCACTGGAGGTGCAGGTGGCGGTGTAGCCGGTGATGGTGGCACCACCGTTGCTACCTGGTGCCGTGAATCCCACGCTGATCTGGGCGTTGCCCGCAGTGGCTGTTGGACTGGTGGGCGCGCCGGGCACGTTGGGTACCTGGCTGCTTGCAGAGCTAAAGGCCTCAGAGCCAGGTGTGGTGCCTGCTGCGGCTTTGGGGACCACACCGACCACGATGTATTTGCCTGCGTCGGCAACTGCTACGGTGTAGCCGGGAATGGTGCCCGTTGTAGGCAGACCGCCGGTGCCAGCAGTCGTTGCCCCGGTTGCCCCGCTGATGGCAGCGCGGTTGGTACCGCTGGAGTCGTCCTGACGGTACCACTGGTAGGTGCTGGCGGATTCGGCATCTGTGTCGGTGTCGTTGTAGCTGTAGCTGCTGGTGAGGGTTTGGCCGACCGCTACGGTGCCGCTGATTGCAACGATGGAGGCTACCGGGGCTGTGTTAGTGACAGTCGTTCCAAAGGAAAAGGAAAGAGTTGGGAAGCTGTTTGTGTTATTGGTGTAGTTTGCGGAGTTGTTGCGGAACGTATCCAGGGCTGTGAAGCCATTGCTCACCGTGTAGTTATTGTTGGTCGTGCCTGATAAGTACCCTGTTGTCCGCCCCATCCCGATGGAGACAGTGGGCCCGTACGCGATCAGCGAGTACGCGGCCCCCGCACTCATGGCATAAGCGGTGATGTTCGGAAGATTAGCAGAGGTAAGCCTGAGCTTGAACATCGTACTGGTCGTCGTCGGCATCGTAAAGGCGACCGTGTCCACCGCATACTCGGTCGTCCCGGCGACGGCCGAATACGCCGTGGTGTTGGTCGTGTCGCGCAGCGCCAGCGTGATGCTGCCGGCACCCGCCGTAACACTGCTGGTACTCAGGTCGATCTCCACCCAACCCATCGTATATGGACCCGATGAGCCTGTCGTGAAGGCTACACCAAAATTGCTGGTGTATGTGCCGCCGACGGTCATGCTTGCATTCGAGTTGTGTACAACCGACGGGGCGAACCACGTCACGTCAGCCGCACGGGTCACTGGTGCGAACAACAGACTTGCCACTAGCAGCATAAAAGCCTTGAGCGCGGCTTGCAGTGCCTCTCCCCAGACGGGTTGGTGGATTTGGTTCATGTATTAATCGATTCAAAAAAAGATAGCAGCCTACCAATAAAAACGAGGGATAGAGGCCGATTTGGTGCTTAAACCAGGCGGCTATTCTAGCCTCGGCGGCGCATCTGGCGTAAGCCAAACAAGCCCATCAATCCGGTAAGCGCAATCAAGCCCCACTCGGAGAGAGTGGGGATGGACTGCGGGTCTGTGGCGCTAGGCAGATAGCCTGGGCCACCCGGGTCCACAATGACGCTGTTGGTCAGGTCGTTGTCGTAAGGGCCGTTATCTGTGATGGTGAGCGTGATGCTGTAGCCGTCGGGTGACAAGGTGTAGTCGGTGCCTGGCACATTGATCCAACCACCACGGCGGCTCATGTACTTGTAGAACTGCATACTGGCCACCGAGCTTGAATAGGTGGTTTTGGCCGTGACC
>CAJBMJ010000175.1 GCA_903954045.1 uncultured beta proteobacterium
CAATGTTCGCGGCTTTGGCGTTGAGACGATCAACACCGATGCCGGTCAGTCCTATGCCTGGCCGGTAGCCTACCCGTGCCACACCCTGATGCACGGCGCCAACAAATTTGGTTTGCAATGCCTGACCAATCTGGATCAGTTACCCCCCACGGGTGCGGTGATTGTGAGTGCACCGCTCAAAATCAAGGACGGCTCCGGCAGTCCGCTGCGTGTGCTGGCTTTGATTCCAGGTTAAGCCCTCGCTTATCCAACTTCAAGTGCTCTGCACGGGTGCCCGCGCAAGGAGCAGCGGGCGGGCGTAGCCGCAAGTTAACCAAAGAACACCATGGCTGAAAGATCGTTTGCTGCTGAAGTGCAACAGCTCAAGGTGCCCGCGGGCACCGAATTCCGGGGTGAAGGCATCCTGGCGGTCACCAAGGCGCTGCTTGAGTGCGGGGTGGGTTATGTGACTGGCTACCAGGGCTCGCCCATCTCTCACCTGATGGACGTGCTGGCCGATGCCCAACCCATTCTGGAGGAACTGGGCGTGTATTTTGAGCCGGCTGCGAGTGAAGCCGCAGCCGCAGCCGCACTATCGGCTTCGGTGAACTACCCCGTTCGCGGTGCGGTGACATGGAAGTCCACCGTCGGCACCAATGTCGCGTCCGATGCACTGGCCAATCTGGCCTCCGGCGGGGTCATGGGCGGCGCACTCATCATCGTCGGCGAGGACTACGGCGAAGGCTCCAGCATCATGCAAGAGCGCACGCACGCGTTTGCCATGAAGTCCCAAATGTGGCTGCTTGACCCCAAGCCGCATCTACCCTCGATCGTGCAGGCGGTGCATGACGGGTTTGCCTTGTCCGAGGCAACCAACACGCCCGTTATGCTGCAACTGCGCATTCGCTCCTGCCACCTGCACGGGAGCTTTATCACGCGTGAGAACCAGCGGCCGCGCTTTAGCCTCAAAGACGCGCTGGAGAACCCCCAGCGCGACCTCAACCGCATCGTGCTGCCCCCCGCTTCCTTTTTGCATGAGCGCGAAAAGATCGAACAGCGCTGGCCGGCTGCCACCTGCTTTATCCGTGAGCACAAGCTCAACGAAATGCGCCGGGGCGACATTGAACACATCGGCATCATTACGCTGGGCGGCTTGAGCAACAACGTATTGCGCGCACTGCATTTGCTGGAACAGGCCGACTTGTTCGGTGACAGCCGGGTGCCGCTGTATATCCTGAACGTGGCTTACCCGCTGGTGGAAGACGAGGTGCTGGAATTTTGCGCCGGCAAACAAGCCGTGCTGGTGATTGAAGAAGGCCAGCCCGACTACCACGAGCAGCACCTCAACACCATCCTGCGCCGCCATGGTTGCGCCACGGCGGTGCATGGCAAAGACCTGCTGCCCATGGGGGGAGACTACACCGTGACGGCCCTGCGCAAAGGCATTCAGGGCTTCATGCAGCGCTGGCATCCGGCTGCATTTGCAAAGGCCGTTCCTGTCAGCCTCGATTTTTCATCAAAAGCGGCTCAAGCCCCCGTAGAATCTTCGCAAGCAGCTACAAATAGCATAGCGAAAATTGCAACGGTAGCATCCGGTCTGCTGCCAGCGCGCCCTCCGGGCCTGTGTGTGGGCTGCCCCGAGCGCCCGATTTTTTCTTCGTTCAAACTGGTTGAACAATCACTGGGCAAGCACCATGTCTCTGCCGACATTGGGTGCCACCTGTTTTCCATCATGCCTCCGTTCAGCATTGGCGCGACCACGATGGGCTATGGCCTGGGCGCATCCAGTGCATCGGCCTTCAACGCGGGTGGCATGCTGGGGGCCAGCAAACGCGCCGTTGCGTTCATGGGTGACGGTGGTTTCTGGCACAACGGCCTGACCTCAGGCATTGCCAACGCCGTGTTCAACAAGCACGACAACGTGTTTGTGATTGTGGACAACAACTACACCGCCGCTACAGGGGGGCAGGACATTCCGTCATCCAGGGTAACCAACCCGCACCGCAGCGCCATGCACGCCATTGAGAAGGCCGTGCGCGGCGTGGGCGTGGAGTGGGTTCGTACCCTGCCGGATACCTATGACGTCAACACCATGCGTGCCACCTTGCGCGAGGCGTTGACAACCCCCGCCCTGGGCCCCAAGGTCATTGTCGCCCAAAGCGAGTGCATGCTCAACCGCCAGCGCCGCGAAAAGCCGCAAAAGGCGGCCGCTATCAAGGCCGGTGCGCGGGTGGTGAAAGAGCGTTTTGGGGTTGATGCAGCCGTGTGCAGTGGCGACCACGCCTGCATGCGCGTATCCGGCTGCCCCAGCCTGACTCTGGCCCCCAGCGGGGATGCTCTCAAGCCTGATCCGGTAGCGTATGTGGACGAGCATTGCGTGGCCTGCGGCCATTGCGGGGAAGTGGCCGATGCTGCGGTGCTGTGCCCGTCTTTCTACAAAGCCAGCAAAGTCCACAACCCCGGCAGCTGGGAGCGCTGGGCAAACGGCCTGCGCGTGCAGGTGTTGGGCTGGCTGCGCCGCCGAGAACGGACAAGCCGCGCGCAACGGGCACTGTACCCGGCAGCCGGCACGCCATCCGGGGACACAACCACATGAACACATCTGTACAACCCAAAACCATCAATCTGGCGGTACTGGCGCTGGGTGGTCAAGGCGGCGGCGTGCTGGTGGACTGGATTGTCAACCTGGCAGAAAACGCCGGCTGGACAGCGCAAAGCACTTCCGTTGCAGGCGTGGCGCAGCGCACCGGGGCTACCATCTACTACATCGAGCTGATAGAACCCACGCCGGGGCGTGCGCCCGTGATGGCGTTGGTGCCCATTCCCGGTGAAGTCGACATTCTGATTGCCGCCGAGCTAATGGAAGCTGGCCGTGCCGTGGAGCGCGGACTTGTCACGCCCGAGCGAACCACCGTCATCGCAAGTAGCCACCGAACCTATGGCATCACTGAAAAAATGGTCCCGGGCAACGGCGTGGCCGATGCACCGGCGGCGCTCCAAATCGTGCAGGACAACGCCCATCGGTTGATTGCCGAGGACTTGCAGGCGCTGGCCGTGCGCTGCGGCAGTGTGATTTCCGCCAGCCTGTTTGGTGCGCTGGCGGGTAGCGGTGCTTTGCCGTTTGACATCGCTGCGTTCGAGCAGGTGGTGGAGCAAAGCGGTGTGGGCGTGAATGCCAGCATCAAGGCCCTGCGTGCGGCAGCTGCACTGGCCCAATCTGCCATTAAGCCGTCTGCGCTGTCGCCAAACCCCATGCTCACACCCGCGCGCGCTTTGCCCGAGCGTGCTGCCAGCGCGGCCTTGCAACCGCTATTGGATCGCATCCGGCGCGACTTTGTCCCAGTCGTCTGGCCCTGGCTGGGCGAGGGGCTGGCCAGGGTGGTGGACTGGCAAGACCTGGCCTATGGCTCGGAATATCTCGACCGCGTTCATGCAGTGGCACAACACGACCATGCCGATCACGCCTACGAACTCAGCATAGAAGCCGCGCGCTGGATTGCCGTGGCCATGAGCTACGACGACCTGATCCGTGTGGCTGACCTGAAAACCCGCGATGAACGGTTTGAACGCATCCGCACCGAAATCGGCGCCAGCGAGGGCGATGTGACGGGCAGCGTGGAGTATTTTCACCCCCGCCTGGAGGAGGCCATGGGCGTGCTGCCATGCAAGCTGGCAGTGTGGGTGGATGGCTCACCCAATCTCAAGGCCTGGCTGCACCGCCGACTGGACCGCGGCCACCACATCAATACCCACAGCCTGCGCGGCTACTTGCCACTGCGCCTGCTGGCCGGACTGGCACGCTGGCGACGTGGCAACCAGCGCCATGCCCACGAGACCGCCCATTTGCAGGCGTGGCTGGATGTCGTGGCAAGACTGGTGCCGGGCCACTACTCCCTGGCTGTGGAAGTGCTGCGCCTGCGCCGCCTCATCAAAGGCTACAGCGACACGCACACCCGCGGCGAGAGCAAGTACGACCTGCTGTTGCAGGCTGCGCAACAACCGGCCGTCCCCGGGACCGCGCAACAGTTGGCCCAGTGGCGGGAACTGGCGCTGAGGGAGGTGGAGCCAGATCGACTGCGTACCGCCATTCAGAGCGCTCGCCCCGCCCAGATGACGGGCGGATAGGAAATTCAACCGCGTGATGCCAAGTAGGGCAGGTGCTCCGGTGCTCAGGGATGCGCTGGCTGTGTTCGTCTGCACAGTGGATGAGATGATGGTGGCGCACAGCCATGCCGTCATCATTGGCGAGTTCAAGGTCGTATTGCTGAGTCCCCGCAGCGACGAACCGCTGTTGTATGCCGACGGGTTGCTCACTACTTTGCACAAAGCAGGAGATATGGTCACTGGATAAAATGCTTGCCAGCCCTGCGCAGAATTTGCGCAGGCAGCTATCAAAAATTTAGCATTCTGATTTCTGCAGGATTCCCAATTTGAGCGGTCGCCCGACCCAGTCGGGGCCTGCAACTCGCTGCAAGGCGTGCGCGCGTCACAGCGCTATACCGCCGGGTAACCCAGAGAGTGAGATAGCGTGCAGTTTGACGTGTTGCAACCCGGCGCGCAAACCGTACCGTGCTGCTGGTGTGCGATATAGAAAAAGCACAAGAGGCAAGGCTGATTGCCGCCGGCGCAGTCGGGTTATCGCAACCGCTACGGCCACCCAGCGCTACTGGAACTATCGTGTGCCCTAGATCTTATTTCGTTGGAAATAAGCGACACCATTGCCATTTTGGCGGTGATACCTTCGCGGTCTTCTAACCCAACACGTCACAGTCACCATGCCCAAAACCCTAATCGAGCCGTTCCGCATCAAAAGCGTTGAACCCATCCGCATGACCACCCGTGCTGAACGGGAACAGCTGCTGGCGGATGCCAAACTCAACGTCTTCAAGTTGCGCGCTGAAGACGTGCTGATCGACTGGCTGACCGACTCCGGCACCGGTGCCATGTCGTCCAAGCAGTGGGGTGCCATCATGGAAGGGGATGAGAGCTACGCTGGTGCGCGCAGCTTCTACCGGCTGGAGGCGGTGATCCAGGACATCACCGGGATGAAATTCTTTGTGCCCACGCACCAAGGCCGTGCGGCTGAAAAAGTGCTGTTCACCGCTGTGTGCAAAAAGGGCGACTTGGTTCCCAATAACTGCCACTTTGACACCACCCGCGCCAACCTGGAATATCTCGGGATTGAGGCGGTGGATTTGGTAATTGCCGAAGGGCTTCAACCGTCGCTGATTTATCCGTTCAAAGGCAATATCGACCTGGAACGGGTGGAGGCTTTGCTTCGGGCACAGGGCGATCGCATTCCCTTTGGCATGATCACCGTGACCAATAACACCGGCGGCGGGCAACCGGTGTCCATGGCCAATATTCGCGCCTACTCTGCACTGCTGAAGAAGTACGGCAAGCCATTCATCATGGATGTGTGCCGCTTCTCTGAGAACGCCATGTTCATCAAGATGCGCGAACCAGGGTATGAAAACACGCCCATCAAGACCATCGTGCAGGAGATGTTTTCGTATTGCGACGGATGCACCATGAGCGCCAAGAAAGACGGCATGGTCAACATTGGCGGCTTCATAGTGCTGCGCAGCGAGGAGTGGATGGATGCGGTGCGTAACGGCCTGATCATGATGGAAGGCTTCCCCACCTACGGCGGACTGGCCGGGCGCGATCTGGAAGCGCTGGCCGTGGGGCTGGCCGAGGGCATGGACGAAGACTACCTGCGCTATCGCTTGCGCACTGCCGAGTACCTGGGTGAGCGACTAGAGGCCGCTGGCGTGGGTTTTGTTAAACCGACCGGCGGCCACGCGGTGTACATCGATGCTAAAACGGTGTTGCCCAATATGCCGGTAGAGCACTACCCGGCCTGGGCACTGTGCAACGCGCTGTACCTGGAGGGCGGTATTCGCGGGGTGGAGATCGGCTCCGTCATGTTCGGCAAGCGCCTGGAAAGTGGCTTAGAGACCTACCACAGCATGGAATTGGTGCGCCTGGCTTTCCCCCGGCGCATGTACACCCAAAGCCACTTTGACTATGCCGCCGAGGTCATTGACGAAGTGAAACAAAAAGCATCCAGTATTAGAGGCGTGAAGATCACCAAACAGCCCAAGTTTTTGCGTCATTTCACCTGCGAATGCGACTGGGTTTGATGTTCGGCAAGAAATAGAGATGGGGTCTTCCACTGAAAGTTGCCCAAGGCCGGCGAAAAGCTTGCTCAGCTAGCTGCAACAGATAATGAAATTCAACCGCATCTCGCCACCACAAATGGGGCACAAGAGCGGGAACACCTCGTAGATGCAGGCAATCAGCACAGCGGCGTGAGGTGTAGCTCGTCTGCCTGGGCAACACGCGTGCCACGCCCGGGGTTCGCTGTACTGCTGTTTTCCACCTCCAGGTGGTTAACACCCGAAAAGTGGCTGTAGCCCTTTCTGGTTGTGCGCTAGCAGCTACAAAAGTGGTAGCGTTTTGGAATTCTTGCTGATGGTGACGCGCAGGCGGGGCAAAAGCCGAACAGGCCGGTTGCCGACAGGATGGCGCCAGTTATGCCCACACCCATCGCCGCCGGTTGGCCCCAACTCCAGGCGGCGTAGCCCAGGGCAGCCATGCAGAAGACGATGCGCAGGGCGCGGGTGGTGCGGTTACCCGCGTTAGCCCATCACCGTGGGGGTGGCACGCACGAACTTCCAGGTGCCGATTTGGTCGAGCAGGGCGGTGGCCAGGTCGGCACGGCTGATCTTGGCGCCAAAGCCCGACGCCAAGGTGGTGCCAATTTGGTAACGCCCGGTTACCGGGGCGTCCACCAAGCGGGGTGGGCGCAGGATGGTCCAGTCCAACTTAGACGCGCGGACGATGTCTTCTTGCCGACCGGCTTCTTCCAGGCGCCACGCGCCCACGATTTTGGGCAGCAAAAAGCGGGCGATCCACGGCAGCGTTTGCAAATGCGCCCCCGCGCCGACGGTGGAGACGCTGACGAAGTTGCGCACGCCTGCTTCGGTCAACGCCTGCACGATGTTGGACGTGCCTTGCGAGCGGGTGGTGCTTTGCGCTTGCCCCATACGCACGCCCAAGGCCGAAATGGCGGCGTCAGTCCCGGCGACAGCGGCGCGCACGGCCGCCAAATCCAGCACGTCGCCCTTAAAGGTGCGCAGGTGCGGGTGCGAAATCTTCAAATCTTCTGGTTGGCGCGCAAAAGCCACCACGTCGTGGCCGCGCTGTAGTGCCTGCTGAACCAAGGCTAGGCCGGTGCTGCCGTTACTGCCAAAAATGATCAATTTCATGTTGATGCTCCTAAAAGAAGGTGGGGCGGTGCCGCAATAGCTTTGTCAATAAGGGGTGAAAAAACAGCGGCTCTGTGGGAACAAAGTATCTTTAGTTCATCAATTTGCGTCTATATGGTCAAATTCGGTTTTAGTATTAAGTAAAACTTATGAATAAGGCGAAAAATGAACCAGCTCAAGCGCATGGCGGTGTTTGCTGAAGTGGTGGCCGCTGGCTCCATGGTGGGTGCGGCGCGGCATTTAGGCATGACGGCCTCAGCCGTTAGCCAACATGTGGGGCAGTTGGAAAAAGCCTTGGGGCTGGCGCTGCTGCACCGGTCTACCCGGCGCCTTACCTTGACCGAGGCGGGCGAACGCTACAGCCAAGGCTGTATCGCCATGTTGCAAGCGGCCAAGTCGGCAGAGCAAGCCCTGGAGGCACTGCGCGACGAACCCGAAGGCGAACTGCGTTTGTCCGCACCCGTGGGCTCGGCCAGTTTGCTGGCCTCGGCGCTGGCCCCACTGCGCGCCTACCCCCGGCTCACGCTGCGCCTGCTGCTAGACGACGCCTTGGTCGATTTGGTGCAAGAGCGGGTAGACGTGGCCCTGCGCATGGGTGAACTGGCCGATTCCACCCTGGTGGCGCGCAAACTGGGCCACCTGCCGCGCCAACTGTGTGCCGCACCGGCCTACCTGGCCGAGCGTGGCTGGCCTGCGCACCCGGCCGATTTGGCCCAACACCACTGGGTCGGCGGGCGCCCTGGCGTGGTGGGGCCAGACCGCATCGTGCTGCGCAACGCCCAGGGCGAAGAACACGCGCTAGAACTGGAATGCCGCGCCCACGCCACCCAGGCCGCGGCGCTGCACAGCTTGTGTGTGGCCGGTTGGGGCATCGGGGTGGGCATCGGCCCAGAGGCCCAAAAAGCGCTGGCCGAAGGCCTGCTGTTGCCAGTGTTGCCGCAATGGCGCCTAGACGACCTGCCCATCTACGCCGTCACCCAGCGCCGCGCCGAACAACCCGCAAAAGTGCGTTTTGCCCTGGAGGCACTGCAAAACTACTTTGTGGAGCGGCGGGGGTGGGTGTAACAGGGCTGGTGGCGCTGGGCGAACAGCTGGGCGTGAGCGTGGAATGCTTCCAGACCCACCACCACGAAGGGGCCATGTGTGAGCGCATCCATCAGGGCTACTTGGACGGGGTGGACGCTGTGCTCATCAACGCAGACTGTTTTTAGTCGGACGCCACTAGTGCCCTGTTGAGACGCTACTTCAAACACCAAACACCGCACGTGCCCCATGCCACACCACGGTCGCCAGGGCGATGGTGGATAGTACAAACAAGACCAGACGTGTTGGTATATGGTTGACGAGAGATTGAACCAAGCTGTGCAAGATGCGTAATAGCACATAGGCCCAGGCTGCAGTCGCTGCTGCGCCGTTGGCGTGATCTGTAATGGCAAGGACCAAGGTGGCTGCGTAAAAAAGGGTCGGCGCTTCCATCAGATGGTTGTAGTTGTCAGCCTTCCAGCGCACTTTTGCAGGCAGGTTACGTGTTAAATCTTTCGGAGGCAGGATTGGATCCAGAACAACCTTCTGGGCCATCATCGCGGGGATGCGAGTGAAGAGCACCCATAAGGTCATTACCAATGACCAAATAAGCAGCGCAATAACTGGTTGCAGGATGTGGATTGAAGGTGAAGGCGTCATCACTGTTCCTTTTGGCAATTTTTGAAAAATGTGGTTAGTGCATGAATCTGCGACTCACGGCATCATTTTGGGACGAAGGTTGGGATGAATACCCGGAAAGACTTTGATCGATCAGAGTAAATGGATAGGCATTTCAACCGTATGAGGCCAAGTATCGCCCCTTGGAAAAGCACTCAACCCGCAAAGAAACCCTCGCCGTGCCCGCAGTAGGGCCGTACTTGGGATTCACCGCCAAAATGCGCTGTTCACAAGAGGGATTGGCGGTGCGCCGGGTATATCGGGTGCATAGCTACTCGGCAGCGAGTCTGAGTCACCGTTTTTCTCAGTCACCTGTTGATGCGCTGCCCCATCCCAGTCGGTTGCCGATCACGGCCGCCATGGCCACCGCCGGGTGACCGACCGCCGCGCTTTCCGGGTCGATTGAGCTGATCCATTCGCCGCCGGTCTTGATGACGTCCTTGGCGCGATCGCGGATCTGCATCACACCGTGGGCATCGACCAAGCCGCCTTAGCCCGCCAACAGGTTCCAAGCCATTGCCATCGGGAATCAGGGTCTGCATGTTGAAAACTTTCAATGCGTTTTTTTGGCGAACAAACCTTGCGGTCGCACCAGCAACGCCACTTAAAGCCCAAATCACCGAGACCTTCGAGCGCATGGCGGCCGTGGTAGACCAGCAGAATGCCGGTGACAAGCTGTACCAGCCGATGGCCGGCAACTTTGACACCAGCATGGCCTACAAGGCAGCGATGGATCTGGTATTCAAAGGGTTGGCGCAGCCCAGTGGTTATACCGAGCCGCTGCTGCATGCATGGCGCTTGAAGGTGAAGGCGGCGTAAGCCCCGCATTCGCCCTGCGTCACCCGCCAGGTTGCGCGACTTGCTATTGATTCAGTAGCTGGACGAACTGGTTCGCAGCTGGAAGTGGGCTATCCGCAAACCGTGACACTGAACAGGATGGGGCGCTAGCCCCTCCCGTGATCAAGGTCGAGTCAAGCGCAACACCTCACCCACACGGGCTCGGGCTATGTCCTCAGCCCGGAAGGGCAATGCAGGCCACTCTTTGCGTGAATAGAGGCGCATCTGGTCATTGGCGTGCGGTGAGGTCGGATCGGTGCTCTGCCCGTAGGTCAAAATGCCTCGCGCAACCGGCCCTTGCGCGTCAAACGTCACGCTCTGCACATAGCTGGTGCCATAGTCGATAGTCAGTCCTTTGGCGCCGATGCACTGCTCAAACTGATTGCCCAGGTTGTTGAGGACACCTTCGACCACGTCCCCGCCGTGCAGGGCGATGGCCTCATCGGTAATCAGGGGGCGCTGCTCGGTACCCAGGGGCGCATCCAATGCAAAGCCAGCGGCGCGCACAGCCTTGACGGCAGTGGCACGGTTTTCCCACACCTTCCCAGCCACAGCGGCGTCGGTCA
>CAJBMJ010000176.1 GCA_903954045.1 uncultured beta proteobacterium
CGTCAACCGACGCGTGGCACGAAAGAAGTCCTCGTAGCTGACAGAGGGTTCCTGAAAGTTGGCGTGCAGCAGCCCCGCGAGGGAATGAATATGAACGCGTTCGTCACCCCTGCGGTCAAAGCGTTGGGTGCCGAACGCCGACAGGCCTCCAGGCAGTTGAAAGAACTGGAAGTTCGACATGCCCAATCGGCACTGCTGCGCCATCCTGGCGTATAGCGCTTCCACGGCACAGCTGTCGGGCGCATCGTCGTCACCAGGAAACTTGACCAGCCAGGCCTGGGCGTTTGGGGCAAGGCCTGCCCGGGTGCTCATGTGCCCCGTCGTCGGGTTGAAGAAGACATTCGCTTTGGGCCGGGCACCGCCTGGCGACCCGCCTGCGCGGGCCAATTCTGCGAGAACTTGATGGCCATCATCGGTGAGCACTGCCTGCACCTCCTGAGCGAGCTCCAGCAACGTCAGGTCTCGTGCATCCGGCGCATCGGTCGTGGCCGGAGCGTAGGTCAAGGCTCCCATGGTGTTTGAGCCCAGGTAGGCCAGTCGGTCGAGCGTTGTGGCGCGCTCTGTGTCAATGCCACGAGCCCTCATCCGCCGATGCATCAGCCGAAAGCCCCAGCCATCCGGCAGCGAGTCATAGATGAGCCCTGGAACGTCGTGCAGCTTGGCGTAGTCGCTGCGCCGGTCGGGGTACGCGGCCACGCGAAGCGGCAAGCGAATCGGGGACAGCTCCCATTGGCGTTCGAGCGCCTGCGACGAATACTGGAACAGCACGCCCTGCCCGTCATCGGCCACGGTGCCCACTACATATGAGCCGCCCAACCCGTTGTAGGTAACCTGCAGCTCTTTCATGACGAGGACTTTCTCGTTTTGGTGTACGCGCGCTGCCGTGTGCTGACAGCGGCTTGCTGCCGCATGTCTTCAATGGAGCGGGCCTGGGTCACCAGCACGGATGCCAGGTCTGGCAAAGCGTTCAGTGCCTCCAGGATGCGAACAAAGGTCTCGAGCGTGCAGCGACCTGTTCGTTCGAAGTTGCCGAGGGTGTTGTTGGAGATGCCAACGCGCTGAGCCAACTCATCGACGGAGATGTTGAGGGTCAATCGACGTGCACGAACCCGTCGGCCTATCTCCTGGCAAACTTCCTCTGGCAGAGCGAGTGCAAAATCAACCATATTTAGTGCTGAAAGCTAATAAATATCCAGATAACACAAAGAATTATAGTTGAAATGGAAATGCTTCACGAGGCATGATGGGTGCGATCTAACCCATTGCGGATAGGCAGACAGAGCTGTTGTCGAATAAGCGACAGACCCGGACATTATTTCTGGCGGGCTGCTCCTTTCTATCGCCACCCAAAGTTAAGATTGACCGCAAATTAGAAGTGGGCAAATAAAAGCCGCAAAACAAAATTAGCGGTTCCATGTTTTGGGGAGAAGCAGTGGTCAGAGGAAATTTTTGTCTTGCGGCGGCCTTGACGACCCAAATTTGCTGCACGGCCATCCAGGCTGCCGAAGTGACGGCGGCACCCAAAGCGGTAATTAAGGAATTTGTGGTTAGTGGAAACACGCTACTCGCTGAATTGGATGCCACGCTATGACTGCTCTGCAAAAAAGTACGGTACTTACCCAAGCATGGCAAGCCTGGATACAAGAAAACCTGGCACGCCAATGCTCCACCGATTCGCTGGTTGAAGCTATGGTCCGCGATAACTTCGACGCCAAGTTTGCCCGCGCGTCGGTGGAAGCTGTGTTACAAGGTCTTAGCGCGCAGTCAGGCACCTCTATGACCTCAGATGCGTTAAACGAGTGTGCGGTGAACTATGTGGATGAGTCCCCGCGCATCCAGCGTGTGGGCAATGGCATATCAACCAGTGATCGGTTGGTGCGTATCACGTTGTGGATGGAATGTCCTTGCATCGTGGTGCTTGACGATTTCATGAGCAGTGAGGAATGTGATCGTTTGGTGGAAATGTCGAAAGCCAAGCTGTCGCGGTCTACCACCGTAAATCCTGCGACTGGGCAACTTGATGTGATTGATGCGCGCAGCAGCACAGGTACATATTTTGCCGTGTGCGAAAACGAGTTTGTTGCCACCCTCGACCGGCGCATTGCAGAAGTCATGCATTGGCCTATGGAAAACGGTGAGGGAATCCAGATATTGCGATACGAAAACGGTGGCGAATACAAACCCCACTTTGACTACTTCGAGCCTACACATTCGGGAAGCCAGACGCATCTAGCTAAAGGCGGCCAGCGGGTCAGTACCTTGGTTATGTATCTATCGGACGTGCCTGAAGGTGGCGAAACCCACTTCCCTGATCTGCATTTGGGCGTCACTCCCCGCAAAGGCAGGGCGGTCTATTTCGAATACTGCAATTCTCTTGGGCAGGTAGACCCTAGGTCCTTGCATGCAGGGCTTCCAGTGACCCAGGGTGTGAAATGGATTGCAACAAAATGGATGCGCCAACACCGCTACGGGTAGCGCGCAGGCAGTGCTGTAGAATTTTTGACAAATATAAGCCCCGGCGCCCAGGTCGGGAAATAACAATTCAATAACAAAAACAAAAAATCAGGTTGGGGAGATCTATGCATTTGTTTTGGCGCGGATGGCAGCGGCTTCTCTTGGCTGCATGGCTGCTTTTGCCTTTGGGAAGTGCCTTGGCACAAAAGCCCCCCCAGAGCGAGAGCATCGAAAAAGAGTTCCTGGTTCAGGCTTTCAAAGTGACTGGCAATACCTTGCTGGCCCAAAAAACCATAGACAGCCTGCTTCAGCGGCATACCGGAAAAAACACCTTGACAACGCTGCGAGGGGCCCTGGCTGAACTGCAAGAGGCTTACCGGATCATTGGCTACGGCACGGTCAACGTCACCTTGCCACCGCAAACGCTTGTAGGCGGACGTGTGGAGGTGGAGGTTTCGGAAGGGGTGTTGAACGATATCCTCGTTCATGGCAACAAATACAGCGAGGCCCAGACCACCAAGCAATCCTTGCCCACCCTGCGCAAGGGCAAGGTGCCCAACCTTTTGGATATTGACACCAACACGGTGCTGTTCAACGAGAACCCCGCCCAAACGGTTAAGGTGGTGTTTCAGCCTGGCCCCAAGAATGGCACTGTGGATGCACTGGTGCGCATTGATGACCAACCGAAATCCCGATGGAATGCCAACCTCAACAACACAGGCAGACCCAACACCGGCCTGTACCGCGCAGCCATCAACTTTCAAAACGCCAACCTGACCGGGCATGACGATGTGCTGGGTCTGAGGGCGCAGGCTTCTCCCTCCCGGTTGCAAGACACGCTGAGCTTTGGGGCCATGTACAAACGGCCGATCTACTCGCAACTCAGCGCACTGGAGTTCTCTGCCAATTACTCGGACTCAAAAAACATTTCCAGCTCCACCGCGGCGGGCGATCTGACCATGTCGGGCAAGGGCATGTCTGTGGGCACCAAGTACCACTGGTATTTGCCCCGCGTGGGTGAGGGCAAACGGCAAGTGAGTCTGGGGTGGGATTTCCAAAAGTTCCTCAACGATTGCAGCCTGGGTGAATTTGGCTCAGCCGGATGTGGCACGGCAGCTGCCAGCGTTCAGACCCAACCACTCAGTATTGCTTACTCAATTCAAAGCCTGGGTGAGTACAGCGGCAACATCAGCTTCTCAAAAAATGCCTTTGCCACCGGCGCGGACGGATCTGCCAGTGCCTTTGAAAGCGTTAGGCCGGGTGCCAACCCTAGCTATTCCATATTGCGTGGTTCCTACACCGCTACGGTGTTGCAGCCGGATGGTTCTTCTGTGACCTGGCGCATGGCAGCGCAGGCCACGCCAGATGGCCTGGTGCCGGGGGAGCAATTTGGGCTGGGTGGTGCAAGCACCGTTCGCGGTTACCAGGAGCGCGAAGTGGTGGGCGACCAGGGCTTCAACGCTTCATTGGAATGGAATTTCCGCTCAAAAACAGTGGACGAATGGCTGCGCACCAATGTGCAGTCCAGCAGGACTATCAACGCCACATTTGCAGTGTTTGCAGATTACGGCCAGGTTTCCAACCAGCTTGGTACCGTTTGTCAGAACAACAGCATTGCATGCTCCTTGGGCAGTGTGGGTGTGGGTGTTGTGCTGAGCAGTAGCAACAAGTGGTCACTTCGCATGGATGTTGCCCGCGCATTGCTTAATAGCGTAAGCACCCAAAAAGATCAATCAGCCCTTCATTTCTCGCTGCACTATGAAATCTAAAGCTCGCCAACTCTGGCATAAAAAGAGTGTGATTGCTGTCGCCGTGGGGCTGGTGTGTTCGCACCATGCCATGGGCGCTGGCCCAGTGGCTCAGAAGGCCTTGCCACTTGTCCAGAATGCGAGACCCAAAACCCCATTGCCCAGCGGCATGTCGGTAGTGAGCGGAAACGCCAACGCACAACAAAGCGGCAACACGCTTACCGTGAACAACTCGGCCAATGCTGTTTTGAACTGGCAGCAGTTCTCGGTTGCGTCAGGGCATGCGGTGCATTTTCAGCAACCTAGCGCTGCCAGCCAGGTGCTCAACCGTGTTGTTGGCCAAGACCCCAGCTACATACTGGGCAACCTGAGCAGCAACGGCGGCGTGTGGTTGCTAAACCCCAACGGTGTTCTCTTTGGGGCTGATGCACGCATCAATGTGCAGGGCCTGGTGGCATCAGATTTGTGGACCACCGGCGCAGGCTTTGGCGGCAAGACCACGCTCACCAGCACGGGCAACAATGCTTCGTTTGGCGTCATCAACCAAGGCAATATCCGCACGGCTTACGGTGGCCAGGTGGTGCTGGCGGGCACTTCGGTGCAAAACCTCGGGCAGATACATGCCCCTGGAGGACAGGCCGCGCTTTTGGCAGCCAATGCTGTGGAGCTGACGGATACTGCCTTGCCCTATTTGTCTTTCAAGGTGCCACTGCCCAGCGGCACGGCCTCCAACAGTGGAACGGTGCAGGCCCAGAAGATCGACATGTATGGCGCAGTGGTGCGCCAGGACGGCCTGATTGAGGCCAATGCGGTCTCACATAACGAACTGGGCCAAGTGGTATTGAGCGCCACCGAAAGCGTGACCGTGAGTGGCATAGTCAGCGCCTCCAATGACCAGGGTGCGGGCGGCAGCGTGAGCGTGCAGGGTAATGAAGTGGTCATTGCCAATGGCGCAAGCATCAATGCATCGGGTGCTACGCAAGGCGGTACGGTTGCCATTGGCGTAGATGTGGCCCAAGTTTTACTGGCCGACACCGTGCAGGTGCAGGCGGGGGCTGCGGTGCGGGCCGACGCTACAAGCCAGGGCAAAGGCGGCCGCATAGACATCAACTCTGCTACTTCCACCACCGTTGCGGGCAATTTGAGCGCTCGCGGTGGGGTATCGGGTGGTGATGGTGGGTTCATAGAAACCTCTAGCCATGGCTCATTGACTCTAGACGGCAAAGTAGACGCCAGTGCCCCCAAGGGCAAACCTGGTCAATGGTTGTTGGACCCCACAGACGTGACGATCGCAGCAGTTGCTGGGGCGGGGGTGGTTACAACGGGCAGCATCGTGGCTTCTCTAAATGCCGGAACCGATGTGGACATTCAAACCACCTCTGGCGGCACCGAGCAAGGCAATATCACTTTGCAGGACCCCATAAACGTTACTCCCTCGAATGGTCCTAGGGAAACTCTGCATAACTCCCCATGAAATGTGCTGACAGAAACCTCTTGTTGCTATAAAATACATAGCATGAAACAAACCACTTTGCCCCTCGAGCTCAAGCTTAAGAAGACCCGCAAGCAAGTGTTCCTTGAGCAA
>CAJBMJ010000177.1 GCA_903954045.1 uncultured beta proteobacterium
AACTGATCCAGATTGGTCAGGCATTGCAAACCAAATTTGTTGGCGCCGTGCATCAGGGTGTGGCACGGGTAGGCTACCGGCCAGGCATAGGACTGACCGGCATCGGTGTTGATCGTCTCAACGCCAAAGCCGCGAACATTGCGCTGTACGAGCCATTCGACTGCCGCCTGCGCGGGGCCTGGAGTGTGTGCGCCATCTTCGCGCATGTTGACATAGGAGGCGGGGTCGACGATGCGCTTGCTCCAGTCGGTACGGAACAGCAACCACGCTCCTGCAGGTACGCGGCCATGCTTCGCTTCCCAGGCCTCCAGAAACTCTACCGTCAACACCCAGTCGGGATTGGCTGCCACTTCCTTGCTGGCATCGACCACACAGGCAGGACCTATGAACAGGCTGGGTGTGATGGTCTCCACCGTATTGGCCGGAAAATCCTTGCCGCTGATCCAGTGAATGGGGGCGTCAAAGTGGGTGCCCGTGTGCTCGCCGCAAGAAAAGTTGTTCCAGTACCAGCCAGGGCCCTTCTCGTCGTACTGGCAGATGCGCTCTTGCTTGAAGGCCCATACCTGGCCGAACTGCGGCGGCAGCACCAGCGCTGGAAATTCGGGTGAAAGCGTCTGCGTCAGATCAACGACTTTGATCTTGCCAGTGGCGATGTCTGCTGCAAAATCGATGAGGGATGTGGTCATGGGGTGTCTCCGGTTGGTGTTTGTCGAAAAATGTTCTGCAAAGAATGGGGGGGCCGGTGCGGCCTACGCCGCTCCCATGCTCTGCGCCAGGTGAAATCCCGAGGCGCCGCCCAGGCCAGGCCCAGGGTGTGTGGAAGCGCCGATGTGCCACAGGTTTTTGATGGGGGTTTCATGGTTGCGCGTGGCGCGCAGAGGGCGCCACAGGAAGGACTGGTCCAGACTGCAATCCCCACCGTAGGGGTCGCCCCCAACCAGGTTGCAGTTGAGGGATTCCAAATCCGCAGGCGACAGCACTTTGCGCGCCAGGGTGGCAGAGCGCACGTTGGGCATGTGGCGCTCAATCATGGCAATGGCGCGGTCAGCATAGTGTTCGCTGATCGATTCGGTCCAGGCGCCATTGGCCGGTGTCTGCAACAGGCCGGCGGCATCGCCCAAAACTTCTCGCGGGCACTCGGGCAGTTGAATCCACAAAATATGCTTGCCCTTGGGCGCGCGCGAGGGGTCCAGCGCCGTGGGCTGCGCCACGCACACGGTGGGCACGGCTGGCAGCAGGCCGCGGTCTGCCTCGTTCACGGCGCGCGACACCGCGTCCGGCCCGCCTGTCAGATGCACATACCCTACGTTGGCCAACTCCGAGCTAACCCAGCGCGGTGCTTCAGACATTGCCAGGTGAATCTGCATATTGCCCTTGCCATACCGGTAAGCGCGTGCCTGCTGCACCACCTCGGGCGGCAATTGCGCGGGGGACAGTAGCTGCGTGTAGAGTTGCGTGGGGGTGACGTTGCACACCACGTCGTTGGCGCGCAGTTCCTCGCCACCCTGCAGGCGAACGCCGGTGGCGCGGCCATTTTCTACCAGCACTTTTTCGACATGACTTCCTGTTCGCAGTTCTCCGCCGGCTTGCGTAATTAGTTTCACAAAGGCTTTGACGGTTTGCGCATTGCCGCCCTTGACCATGGGCATGCCCACGGCCTCCAGCGTAAAGGCCACCACCTTGTCCATCAGCGCCGACAACGGTGCATCCGGCCCCAGTCCCGTGTGCAGCACCCAGGGTGCCAGCAGTGCGGCGGGCAGGTTGGGCGCCGCACCAAAAGCCTGCGCCAGCCAGGCACGAGCCGGCGTCAGTGCAGAGCCTACAAAACCCGAGAGCGGGTGCGCGCCTTGTTTCCAGGCGGTTTTGGCCAGGGTCTTGGCCATTGGCCAGCGCCACAACTCGCTGCCCAGCATGGCAAAAATCAGTTCAGCTTGCGATTCCACATCCGAGAGCCCCTGCACATAAGCCGCGCCCGCACCGGGCAGGCAGGCATTAAAACGGCGCACGTTTTCTTCGCGCGAGGTGGACAGAATCAGGCGCCCGCCATCGGGCATGACCACGGCAGTGGGAGCGCTGGTGTTGCAGTATTCCAGTCCGGCCTCGTGCAGGTGCTTGCCCAAAGCGGCGTAGGCAGGCCCGACCATAAAGAGCGGGTGCGCTGTGGAAAGCGTGTCATGCAAAAAGCCCGGCAGTGTCAACTCTTCGGTGCGAATGCAGCCGCCCAGCACGCCGGCCCGCTCCAGCACCAATACCTTGCGGCCTGACCGCGCGAGCAATGCGGCACATACCAGCGAGTTGATCCCGCTGCCCACGACGATGGCATCTGTTTGCGTCTTGTTCATGCCCCCATGGTGCGCATTGGCAAAGAAAAAGACTATCCATAAAACGAAGGGCCGCGACAGCGATCATCCGGATTTCGCAAAATGTGGCTGGCGCTGCATCTGCGTGGATAGCCTGGCAGGGAAAACCAGCATATGCAATCGGCATTCCCATGGCACCATCCGATGTTCCCATTGCCCTGAATATGACCTTTCAGCCATTCCTCGCCGACCAACCTCTGCCACTGGACAGTTTCCCGTTGCTGCGCTCCAGCAATGCCGGCGATGTGTGTTCGCGCATGGGAAGGCTTTTTTCCCCGCACCGGTTGGACGTGCGCGGCAACCCGGAGGCGCTGCATGTGCAACTCAACCAGGTGGCCTTGCGCGATGTGTCCGTGCACGTGCTGCGCTATGGCACCGAGGTAACGATCGATCCTGGTCGGCGGGGTGACTTTTACATGGTGCAGTTGCCACTGGCCGGACGTGCTGAACTGCACACAGGCACCCGGCAGATTTCGCTTGACCGCAGTGTTTTGAGCATTCTTCACCCCAAGGCACCCACGCTGATGCACTGGAGCGCCGACTGCGCCATGATCTTGTTGCAAATATCTCGTGAGGCGGTTCAGCGGCGTTTGCCGGCACTGCACGCCAGCCAGACACCGAGTTTTGCCCTGGCCACTTCACGTGACAACCCCGGAGTGGCGGCCTGGTGGAGTATGGCCGAGGACTTGGTGCGCAATCTCGACCAGCATGCATCCCAGTGGCTAGCGCACCCGGCGGCCGGCGCGGCCATGGAGGAGTTTTTGCTGACTGCTTTCACCTCCTTGCTGCAACCACTGGAAAGTGCCGCTGCACACGGACTCGGAGGGCGGACCGACCAGCGCTGCCTGAACCGCGCCAAGGAATACATCCACGCCCATCTGGACGAAGCGCTGCTGCTCGATGACATAGCCAGCCACGCCTGCGTCTGCCCCCGCACCCTGGAAACGGTGTTCAAGCGGCACGAGTCCGTATCTCCGCTGACCTACGCTCGCCACGCCAGGATGCAAGCGGTTCATGCGGCTCTGCAGCGCGGTTCCACCCAGAGCGTGACCGACGTTGCCCTGTCTTACGGCTTCAACCACATGGGTCGCTTTGCCGGCCAATACCGGCAGCAGTTTGGCTGCAGTCCATCTGAGACATTGCGCACGGCGCGTTAACACCGATACCGCTTGTTCCTGCAAGTTTTCGCGTTACGGATAGTCGCTGCGTTTTGGGGATATTCAAAAACCCCAAAGCCGCTTACCTTTCCCCTTTGGCAAACAAGGCCATTTTTCATGGCCCTTATTTCAATAACAGGAGACAGGCATGTTCAAAGGATTGGAAGGCAAAGCCGCCATCGTCACCGGCGGGGCAACCCTGATTGGCGAAGGGGTCGTCAAGGCATTGGTGGACTCCGGCGTCAAAGTGACGTTGGCTGACATTGATGCCGAGCGCGGCCAGGCGGCAGCAGACCGCTGCAAAGCGTGGTTTCGACTCACCGACATCACGGACGATGCCCAGGTGCAGGCTTGCGCCGATGAAACCGCACAGCGTTTTGGCAGTGTGAACTTTCTGGTCAACCTGGCGTGCAGCTATGTGGACAACGGCATCGAGGCATCCCGAGCCGACTGGCTCACATCCATGAACGTCAATGTTGCCAGCGCGGCGATGATGCTCAAGGCGGCACTGCCGCACATGAAGAAAGCGGGCGGCGGTGCGGTGGTGAACTTCACCAGCATTTCCTCCGGTGTGGCACAAACCGGGCGCTGGCTCTACCCTGTAAGCAAGGCTGCGCTGGTGCAGCTTACCCGCAACATGGCCATGGATTTGGCACCGGACAACATTCGCGTCAACAGTGTGTCGCCGGGTTGGACCTGGTCGAACATCATGGACCAATTGACAGGCGGTGACCGCGCCAAGACGGACCGTGTAGCGGCACCCTTTCACATGCTGCGCCGCGTGGGCAACCCCGACGAGGTGGCGCAGGTGGTGTTGTTCCTGTGCTCCGACCATGCCAGTTTTGTCACCGGTGCCGACTATGCCGTTGACGGTGGCTACTCGGCCATGGGGCCAGAGTCTTACGAACCAGCCATCCCGAAGCTGATGGCTTGATTGCCATCCCATAAAACCATTTTTACCCTACACAAGGAGACATTTCCATGCGCAAAATCATGATAGTTGGAGCGGGCCAGTCCGGCCTGCACTTGGCCATTTCCCTGCAAGCCAAAGGCTACCAGGTTACCGTAACGTCCAACCGGACAGCAGACGACATCCGCACCGGCAAAGTCTTGTCCAGCCAGTGCATGTTCCACACCGCCTTGCAACATGAGCGTGATTTGGGCCTCAACCAGTGGGAGGCTGCCTGCCCGCCCGTAGAGGGCATTGCCTTGACCGTGCCGCACCCCGAGTTGCCCGGCCAGAAAGCACTGACCTGGGGGCACCGCCTGGACCATTACGGCCAGTCCGTCGACCAGCGCGTCAAGATTCCGGGGTGGATGGAGTTGTTCACCAGCCGCGGAGGCGAAATCCTGTACAAGGAAGCCACCATTGAGGACATGGAAGCGTGGACACAAGCCTACGATCTGGTCATCGTCGCCGCTGGCAAGGGACCCATTGCCCAGATGTTTGAACGCGATGCCGCCCGTTGCTGGTTCGACAAACCCCAGCGTGCGCTGGCGCTGACCTATGTGAATGGCATGACGCCGCGCCCTGAGTTCTCAGCCGTCGACTTCAACATCATCCCCGGCATTGGCGAGTACTTTGTCTTCCCTGCCCTCACCACCAGTGGCCCGTGCCACATCATGGTGTTTGAAGGCGTTCCGGGCGGCCCCATGGACTGCTGGAATGACGTCAAGACTCCAGCCGAGCACTTGGCCATGTCCAAGTCCATCCTGGAAAAATTCCTGCCTTGGGAAGCAGCACGCTGCCAGAACATCACGCTGACCGATGACAACGGCATCCTGGCAGGCCGTTTTGCGCCCACCACCCGAAAGCCCGTGGGCAAGCTGCCGTCTGGCCGCATCGTCATGGGCATGGGAGATGCGGTGCTGCTCAACGACCCCATCACCGGCCAAGGCTCCAACAACGCCGCCAAGGTGGCCAATGCCATTGAGCAAGCCATCGTGGCGCACGGAAATGCGCCGTTTGATGCGGACTTCATCAACAACACCTTTGACAGCTTCTGGAACGCCTACGCCAAATACGTGGTCGAGTGGACTTGCGGCATGCTGATGCCCCCACCTCCCCATGTGATGGAAGTGCTGGGCGCCGCCAGCGTTCACCCGCAAGTGGCCAAGCGCTTTGTCAACGGCTTTGACGATCCGCGCGACTACCAAAACTTCTTTATGACCCCCGAGAAATCACAGGCCTATCTGGCTGAAGTGGCGCAAGGCGTAGCCTGATTGCGGGTGCCATGAATCAACCCATGAACACGCTGCCGCCGCTCAAGGCACTGCGCCACTCCGCCAGTTTGCCGCTGGATGACTTTCGCCTGGCCATGCGCAGGCTGGTGGGTGCGGTCAGTATTGTCACCACGCTGGACGGCGGCGCGCCCGCCGGGCTGACGGCCACTGCGGTGACTTCTTTCTCAGCCGAGCCAGCGAGGCTGCTGGCCTGTATCAATCTGAAAGGCACGACCTTTCGCGCCATTGCAGAGAGCCGGCGCATGGCCATCAACCTGCTGGCACACCGGCACGAAGACCTGGCAAAACAGTTTGGCGGCGCGCCGGTGTCGCATGACGAACGCTTCGGGATGGCGCGCTGGGGCACCTTGACCACGGGTGCGCCTGTGCTCATGGATGCGCTGGCGGTGTTTGACTGCGTGGTGGACGAAATGATGGTGGCACACAGCCATGCCGTCATCATTGGTGAGATCAAGGCCGTTCTGCTGAGCCCGCGCAACGATGAACCGCTGCTGTATGCCGACGGGCAGTTCACCACTTTGCACAGAGCAGGAGAAATGGTCACTGGATAAATGGTCGCCTGCTCTGCCAACGGTATGCGTGAGCAGCTACCAAAGGAAGAGCATCCAGGTGACCCTATTTCTCACCAAACTCGACTCCTCCGTTGCGTACGGTCGCACCTGCCTGGTCCGGGACAAACACCCATCCTGTTTAAGCCATCGCCGGTTTCCGGGGTGGCAGGGTGTGCATAAAAATGCGCTTGATCACCGTAGCGTATTGCTTCCAGATGCTGCCCGTGTTGTAGTGCAGGCCGTATTTCTCGCACAACGCCTGAATCTTTGGTGCTACTTCGGGGTAGCGGTGGGCGGGCATGTCAGGGAAGATGTGGTGCTCAATCTGGTGGCTCAGGTGACCGGTCATCACATGGAACAGCGGACCACCGATCAGGTTGCTCGAGCCGGTGAGCTGGCGGATATACCAGTCACCCCGGGTTTCGTTTTTGCAGTCTGCTTCGCGGTAAATCGCTACGCCTTCGGTGAAGTGGCCACAAAAAATCACCGTGTATGTCCACAAGTTGCGGATCAAATTGGCGCAAAAGTTGCCAGCCAAAACGCGCGGTGCGTTCCACAGCGCCAGCGCCGGGAAGAAGATGTAATCCTTGAAGATTTGCTTGCCTGATTTTTTGAGGAAGCGGTCCAGCTTGGGCATGAATTCCTCTTTGCTGACCTTGCCATATTTGTAGCGCCCAATCTCCAGATCGTGCGAGCCCACGCCGTACTGAAACCCCATGGCCAGCATCAGGTTGGCGAAGGGTTGCAACAGGTGGCGAGGCTTCCACTTTTGCTCGGACGACATGCGCAGGAGCGAGTAGCCAAAGTCGCGGTCCTTGCCCAGGATGTTGGTGTAGGTGTGGTGGTTGACGTTGTGCGAGTGGCGCCACTGTTCGCCATCGCAGGCAATGTCCCATTCGAAGGTTTGCGAGTTCAGCGTCGGGTCGCCGGTCCAGTCATACTGGCCGTGCATCACGTTGTGACCGATTTCCATGTTGTCCAGAATCTTGGCGTTGGCCAGCGCCATGACCCCAAGAACCCAGCTGACGGGGCCAACGCCAAAGTGCAGCAAGGCCCGCCCGCCTACCTCGCTGGCGCGGCAGATACGGATCATCTTGCGGATATGGTCGACGTCACGTTGGCCGACGGTGTCCATCACGGATTTGCGGATGGCATCGACCTCTTGCTCGAGGGTGTCGATTTGGGTGCGGCTCAGGGCGGGGAGAGCGGTGTATGTCATGGTGGTGCGTTGAAGAAGTGTTAAAGGGCCAGCGTCAAATCAGATCGGGCGGCAGAGATGCACAGGCGGATCGTCTCGTTGGGTGCGCTGGAGAGTTCACCAGTTATCAGGTTTTGAACGGTGCCACTGGTTTTGGTGCACTGGCATGATGCGCAAATGCCCATGCGGCAACCGTGTTTAGGGGCCAGGCCCGCACGCTCGGCATGCACCAGCAAGTTGTCCGCGCCTTGGGTGGTGAAAGTGGCACCGGTGGTGGTGCAGGCTATCGTGGCCGCAGCGCCTTCGATGACTAAGAGTGTCGGCGCGCTGCCAAAGCGTTCGCTGTGCAAAGTGGCATTGGGCAATTGTTGCTGCCAATGCGCGTGCATGCTGTCCATCCAGCCGCTGGGGCCGCACATCCAGGTGGCGTAATCAGCCAGGTCGGGTAACAAGGCGGTCAGCGCCTTGGCATCCAGACGGCCTTGGGCTTGGCTGAAGTGGGTGACCAGTTGCAGGTTTAGCATCTGCGCCTGCAAGTGTTCCAGCTCAGCGGCGAAAATCAGATCCTGGGCATTGCGGCACATGTGCACAAACGCCACGCTGCCGGTGTAATGCTGCTCCCGGAGGCTGCGCAGCATGGCCATTACCGGCGTGATGCCGCTGCCCGCGCTGAGCAGCAAGATCTTTTTGGGCAAGGTCTTTTGCTCGGTTGATTCGGGCAAGCAAAAATCGCCTGCCGCTTGGCTGATCGTCACCACGTCGCCGGCTTTCAGAGTCGCGTGCAGGTGCTGCGATACCAGCCCATCGGTGTGCCGTTTCACCGTGATCGCCAGGTGACAGGGCTCGGTGAGGGCGGACAGGCTGTACACCCGCTCCACACGCTTGCCGTTGATCTCTTGCTGCAGCCGCACGAATTGACCGCTGCGGGCACCCTGCCAGTGCGCATTGGCCTGCAGTACAAAGGTTTTGGTGTCCGGTGTTTCGACGGTGATGCTGACAACTCGGGCGCGCACTTGGCTGAGCGACAGCATGGGGTGCAGCGCGGCCAATGCATCTTCAATGGCGGAGTGACGCACCATGGCGGTTACCAGCGGCTGGTCCAGCCAACTTGTTACCTGGCGCGCCATGCTGGGCCAAGCACGGGTTTGCGTTTTGAGGTCGGCAGTGGCTGCTGCGCTGGGTTGGGTCTTGGCAGGGGTTGCAGTGTTCACAATCAAACTCCTTCGGGTTAGAAGAGTTCGTATTGTGTACGTTCGTACACAATAATGTTAGATGTTCATGCCAAATTCAGAGTATATTTATATAGGTTGTTGATTTATATATGTTTTTGTTAGTTTTGTTTTTGAAATATATAGATACGAACGTTCACTTTATTGTGCCTTTATGACCCAAACTACCAAGATTTCCGGCAAAGCCCCACGGACGTCCGCTGTGAAGGAGCCCGCCAAAGAGCCCAGCAGCCGCAGCGCCCGAAAAGACCAAACCCGCGCCACGCTCTTGCAGGCCGCGCTCAACTTGATGGGCCAAGGCCGCAGCTTTACCAGCCTCGCCCTGCGTGAGATCGCGCGCGAGGCGGGCATGGTGCCCAATGCGTTTTACCGGCACTTTCGCAACACCGACGAACTGGGGCTGGCGCTGGTCGAAGAGGTGGGCATCACCCTGCGCCGCCTGCTGCGCGAGGAGCGTCAGGTGCAGGTGTCGCCCAAAGAGCGGCTGCGCCGCTCGGTGACGGTGTACCAGGAATACGTCAAGAGCAACCGGCTTCTGTTTCTGTTTATCTCTAGCGAGCGCTCGGGTGGCAGTCGCATCTTGCGTCTGGCTATTCGTAACGAGGTGACTCATTTCACCAACGAAATGGCGCAAGACTTTCGCACGCTGGGGGTGTACCCCGATGTGTCCACCGCCAGCCTGCAGATGATCTGCGGCCTGATCGTCATGACCATGCTGGCCGCCGCCACCGACATCCTGGATTTGCCGCCAGAACAGCCTTTGCTGGAAGCCGAGATGCTGGAGAACTTTGTGGGCAGGCTTCAATTGGTGCTGCTGGGGGCTTCGGTTTGGAAAGACAAGGCGCGCTGAATATCAATACTCTGCCGCACGCGGCCAGCCGCGGTTTAGAGCTCTGCAGCACCACCAGCGCATGTGCGCTGGGCCGCCAAGGGCGCGCGCAATAACAGCTACCATCCCACACATGGTCTCCCCAAAGTTGTTCTCCAGACTTGCGTCGCAGCGCGTCTGGATCACCCTCTTGCTGCTGCTTGGGTTGTGTTTGCTTGCCTGGCTGGGTACGCGCGCGGCGGTGGTTGACGGCACCACAGTGCAAGCCAAGGGGCTGATCCGCAGTGTGCAGTTTTCTGGCCGTGTTGCCACGCTGGCGCGGGTGGACATTGGCAGCACCCTGACCGCACGGGTGGCGCAGGTGCTGGTGCGGGAGGGCGCGCAGGTGCGTGCGGACGATGTTTTGGTACGCTTGGAGTCCGACGAACTGCACGCCGCGATGGGGCAGGCACAAGCCGCCCAAAGCCAGGCCCGGGCCAGGCTGCAGGGCTTGCGCTCCACCGGAAGAATGCAAACCCAAGCCGCTCTGGCACAAGCCCAAGCCAATGTGCAAGCGGCGCGCGCAGATGTGGCACGCACCCGGCAGCTGGTTACCCAAGGTTTCCTGAGCCCGGCGCGGCTCGATGAAGCACAGCGTTCCCTGGAAGTTGCGCAGGCCCAGCAAGACAGCGCAGCAGCCCAGGTGCAAGCCAATGCCGAATCCGGCACCGAGGTGAGTCAAGCGCAGGCGCAACTGGACACTGCGCACGCTGCCCTGGTGGCGGCACAAGCCCGCCTGGGACAAACGGTGCTGCGTGCACCAGACCTGGCGCGGGTATTGGTTCGCACGGTGGAGGTGGGGCAAATTGTGCAACCGGGGCGGGTCTTGCTGAGCCTGGCATTGGACGGGCCCGCGCAGATCAAAGCGCAGGTCGATGAGCGGTTTCTGTCCCAGTTGGCAGTGGGACAGACTGCCACCGTGGTCGCCGATGCCTTTGCCGATCAGCGCCTAACGGCCAAGGTTTCGTATATTGCCCCGGCAGTGGATGCCCAACGTGGGGCCGTGGAAGTAACCCTGACGCTAGACAAAGAGGCCCCCGGTTTTTTACGTGAAGACATGACTCTGTCCATTGAGGTGGAAACGGCTCGCCGTGAAAGTGCTTTAACCGTCCCACTGGCGGCCCTGCGCACAAGCCCAGGTGCAGCGGAGGACGCTGCCAATGTTCTGGTCGTGGCGGATGGGCGGGCGCAGCTGCGCAGCGTCCGTCTGGGTGTGCGTTCCTTGCAAGCTGCCGAAGTGGTCAGTGGCTTGCAAGCGGGCGACACCGTACTGCTGGGCGGCAACGCGGCTGCAGGCCAGCGTGTGCGCCTGCGTGAAGTGGCGAGCCCCGTTGCCACGAGCTCGGCGCCCAAGACGCAAGCGGGTGCTGCGGGGGCCGCCATGACCAACGCCATGGGCCGCTAGGGCGGCAAATCGCACAACGCACATCGACCATGGGAAAAACTCTGGGTTTTGAATGGCTGGTCGCATTACGCTTTTTGCGCGAAGGACGCATGCAAACCCTGCTCATCATCGTCGGGGTGGCTGCCGGCGTGGCAGTGGTGGCCTACATCTCGGCCCTCATCGGCGGACTGCAGGCCAGCACCTTGACCAAAACCCTGGGAGCCCAGGGCCACATCACGCTGCGCTCGCCGCAAGACGTGGTGCAGGCGGCGCGCGCCTCTTTGCCGGGTGAGACGGCTTTGTCTGAAACCCAACCCCGCGCGCAGCGCCCGCGCTCGGTGGTCAACTGGCAGTTGCTGGTGCCCGTGCTGGAAGCCATGCCTGCCATTTCCGACGTATCCCCCATGGTGTCCGGCTCGGGCCTGGCGCTGCGAGGGGAGGCGCAGCAATCCATTGCGCTGCTAGGCGTCGAGCTGGAGCGGTACGACCGCATCGTCGGCCTGCGCAGCAAAGTGGTAGGCGGTGTGGCCCGCTTGGCCCCCGGTGAAGGCATTGTGGGGCGCGAACTGGCCGACGACTTGGGCGTGCGCGTGGGCGACCGATTTACCGTTCAAACCGGTACGGTCAATGAGTCAGTACGCGTGACCGCACTGGTGGACTTGGGTGTGCGTGACTTGAACCGGCGCACCGTCATCGTGCCCCTGCGCACAGCGCAAAATCTGCTGGCACTGCCCGGTGGAGCCACCAATCTGGACATCAAGCTTTTTGACGTGTGGACCGCGCAAAAGTTGGCCGAAGACCTGCGCGCACGCTACCCCTACAAAGTGGAGAGCTGGCAGGAGAACAATGCCCAGCTGGTGTCGGCACTGAACGCGCAATCGGTCAGCACCAGCATCATCCGCAGCGTGGTGATGATCGTGGTGGTACTGGGCATTGCCAGTGTGCTGGTGGTGTCCGTGGTGCAAAAGGGGCGCGAAATTGGCATCCTGCGCGCGATGGGCACCACGCGCACGCAAATTTTGCGGGTGTTTTTGCTCCAAGGCGCGGTCGTGGGGGTGTTGGGGTCGATGCTGGGGCTGCTGCTGGCCGTGGTGCTGATTGCGGCGTTTACCCATTTTGTGAAGGGGTCGGATGGTTTGCCATTGTTTGACATCAGCCTGCCTTGGCGAACCGCACTGAACGTGGCCCTGTTGGCCAGCACCTGCGGGGTGTTGGCGGCTATAGCACCGGCAAGGCGTGCTGCCGCCATGGACCCGGCGCAGGCCATCCGTTTATGAGCCAAATTAGCCTCTAGCCCTTATGGAAACAGCGCAAGCAGCTTCTAACTTGATAGCACTTCAGGGTATTCGCAAGAGCTACAACCTGGGGCTGCCCAGCCAGACCGAGGTGTTACACGGCATCGACCTGCAAATAGCAAGCCGCGAATTTGTGGCACTGATGGGCCCTTCTGGCTCCGGCAAAAGCACGCTGCTCAATATTCTGGGCCTGTTGGAGCCCATGACCGAGGGCTCTTACCAACTGCAGGGCGAAGAAATGCGCGGGATGGACGATGCCGGCCTCACCTTGCGCCGCCGCCGAATGCTGGGGTTTGTGTTCCAGTTCCACCACTTGCTGCCGGCATTTACCGCGCTGGAAAACGTGACTCTGCCGGCCATGATGATGGAAGGCCGTGTCAGCCCTAAAAGCCTGCGCCATGCGCAGGATCTGCTGGCCGATGTCGGCCTGGCTGCAGCCATGCACAAACGCCCCGCCGAACTCTCGGGTGGTATGCAGCAGCGCGTGGCCATTGCCCGCGCCGTGGTGCAGGAGCCGCCGCTGGTTTTGGCCGATGAACCCACCGGTAACCTGGACCAAGCGTCCAGCGCAGAAGTATTTGGCCTGCTACGCCGCTTGCACGCAGAGCGTGGCATCTCTTTTCTGGTGGTCACCCACGATGCCGGTCTCGCCGCACGCTGCGACCGAAGGCTGGAAGTGGTGGACGGGCGACTGCAAAAAGACACTGGGCCACCTTCCAGGCCTGCCAGCGCGGCCCAATTGATCGTGCCCGCCACCATGTATTGAAACGGAGCTTATCGGGTTAGCTCACCAATCAGCCGGGCATGTTGGGAGTATTTCGCAATTAACGCCGAGCGTTCTGCCATTTCAAAATCTGCGAAATCAAACCCCGGCGCGACGGTGCAACCCACCAGCGAAAACGCGCCTCCGTGCGCTACCCTGGAGGCAAACCAGGTATGGGCCGGGACCACATGCTGAAGAACCTCGCCATTTGCAATATCTGGCCCCAGGCGGGTGCAAATCAGTTCTTCATTGCCGCAAATTTCAAACACTTCGAGTGCCTGACCGGCATAAAAATGCCAGATCTCATCGGATTTGATTCTGTGAAAGGCTGAAAAGTTGTTTCTTTCCAGCAGGAAATAGATGCCGGTGCAAACGTTTCGATGAACCGCGGGGCCACCGGGGGCCAGCTCCAAATCCATGCGGGCAGCGCTTCGGTAGGTTTCCTTGAAGAAGCCCCCTTCCGGGTGCGCTTGCAGTTCCAGGGCATCAATGTAAGTCTGGGCAGAAATCTTCATTCAAAGATTCTAGGTCCCGATAATGCCGCCGTCTTTCTTTCGGACGATGACGGTAGCCGAGCGCGGACGGGCACCTTTTTGCCCGGAAGGCCAGGTCGAGTATTTGTCGGGCTGCAGTGGGTCGCTGCGGTCGGTTGGGGATTCGCCGGGGTGCTGGATATTGACGAACATGGTGCGCAGGTCTGGCGTGGTTACCACACCAGTCACTTCGCAGTTAGTCGGCCCCACCAGAAAGCGCCGCGTCTCTCCCGTGCGGACATCGGCGGCCAGCATCATGTTGCTGCCCACGCCCGCGTATTCGCCCTTGTACATATTGGTGGCATGCGCATCGGTCTGAATCCAGAGAACGCCGCGACTGTCAAACCACAAACCGTCCGGGCTCCCGTAAGCCTCTCCATTGATATTTCCCTTGGCCTCTGCTCGGCTGTTTTTGGGGTCGCCCGCCATTACAAAGTGGTTCCAGCGGAAAGCGATGCCATCAAAATCCACTCTCTCTTTCCAGCGAATGATGTGCCCCATGGTGTTGCCGGCGCGCGGATTGGCAGCATCCACCCCGGGGCGACCCGGTGCACCGCGCTGGGTGTTGTTGGTCAGCGTGCAATAGACCTCGCCCGATTGCGGATCGATGGCTATCCACTCGGGACGGTCCATCTTGGTTGCGCCCAACAAATCACTCGCCTGGCGCGTCTTGATCAAGACCTCGCCCTGGTCTGCAAAGCCGTTGGCAGGCGTCAGCGGGCCTTCTCCGTGGCGCAAGGGCATCCATATTCCGGAGCCGTCAGGCTCAAACCTGGCTACGAAAAGCGTTCCGTGGTCCAACAAATCGCGGTTGGCCTTGAAACCGCCGGGGCGCACGGTGTCGCGGCTCACAAACTTGTAGATGTATTCAAAAGATGCATCCTCGCCCATGTACACCACCGCACGCCCGCTGCGGGTGGTGGCAACGGTGGCGCCTTCGTGCGCAGCGCGACCCAAGGCGCTGCGCTTAATGGGGGTCATGGTGGGGTCGGTCGGGTCTATTTCGACGACCCAACCGAAACGATTGGATTCGTTGGGATGCTGGTTGGCGTCAAAACGCGCATCGAACTCGTGCCAGCGATAGCCGCGCCCGTCTTTGCGCAAACCCCAGCGGCGCTGGTGCGCATCGGGCTGTTGCGGACCATTGAAATAGAAAGCAAAGTTTTCTTCGCAGGTCAGGTAAGTGCCCCAGGGGGTGTAGCCGTGCGCACAATTGTTGAGTGTGCCCAAAACACGGCTTCCGCTGGAGTCGTTGGCGGTTTTCATCAGCGCATGACCGGCAGCCGGGCCCGTCACGGCCATGGGGGTTGCGGCAGTGATGCGACGGGCGAACTTTGACGGCAACACGGTCTGCCATTGACCATTCTTCTGCTCGACTTCAATGACGCTTACGCCATGACCCGCAATAGACTTGCGCACCTTTTCTGCCGTCCAGTTTTGCATGCCATCTGTGTGCAACAGGCCGTCATCGGTGTACTCGTGGTTGATGGCCAGTAGACCCCTGCGGCTACCTTCCAGAGCAAAGTAATGCATTCCGTCGTGGTGCATTCCGATTTGCACTTCCTGTTCGGCAGCGCTGTTGCTGGCATCGGCATTCCAGGCTGGCATATGTCCCGCCACACCCACCGGCTCGCCCCAGGCGAAAGCAACCGTTGCGGTATAGCCCTCGGGCACCACAAGGGCGTCTGCCGTTGACACCGCCACACTTTTAAAGCCAATCAAGGGCGCCGAACCCAAAGTTGCAGCTCGGGTCGCAGCGGCCGAGGCTGTCATGGGCATGAGCGTCGCCAATGCCGAGGCCATTCCCCCGAACAGCACCGTGCGACGCGTTGGCTCGGACACGTCGTGGATGCTGGGGTTGTTGGAGCGGTTGCTGTCTTCCATCGCGCTGAAGTCTTTGGCCATACTCGGGTTTCCTGAGGATTGTTATCTTTAGCGCAACATAATAGTTGTGCCCTGTGACAGGCCTGTGCCATGGCCGGTCGATACAACTCTATGACTTGTCGCTTCCGTCTTGTGGCATTCGCTTGACCACATGGTTCAACCACCCGTCTAGCACCACGGCAGCAAAGAACCGGCGCTCGAACCACAGCCACAGCCCCACAGGAACCAGCGTAGGTACCAAGTAACTGCCTATTTGAAATGCCAGATACACCCCCTGCATTTCCCAGTGCCCTACTTGCAACCCGACAGCTGCCTTGGGGGCCACCAGTATGTTGCGAAGCAATTCAAATGCAATGCTCCATGCTTGCGGAAACTGCAATATGCAATAGCCCAAAATAGCGCGCTTGAAGAATTTCTTGCTGCGCGAGGCCAGCAGCAGCGCCAGAAATAGTGGAAAGCCATAGCCAAAGTGGTCTGTCTTGGCAGATGCGTTTACCTCTGAGATGACCCGCACACCCTCTTGATTGGCAGCCATCGTAGACCACACTGCTTTGGCCTCCAGAACTCCAGGCTTCAGGTTGATCGAATTGATCCAGAAATCCGCCCAGTGGTCCAAAGCAATCTGCGCTATTTTTCCAGCCGGATAGGTCACCCACTGGGACACCTGCATCCACAAGGCAATGAGCAGCAGAAACCACACCACGGTCAGGCCGAAAAATACCCACAGTGATGCTGAGGGTTTGTTTGCTTGTTCGGTCATCACTAGGCAGCAGCGACTTCGGGCTTTTTGTCCATGCGCGCCACCAGGTGGCTGGGGTCCATGCGCACCCAGATAAGCCAGACCACCAACACGTCAAGCATGATGAGCGCTTGCCAGAGGTATTCGTGGGCGATGCGAAAGATAGTGGTGTCCCACTGCGCCAGATAAAACAGGCTGATCACGCGCACCACGTTCAGGCCTTGCACTGCAATAAACCCAACGCCCAGCCCCCAGAGCTTGTGTTTCCAGCTGGACGGAAAGGCCACTACAGCGGCCAACAGGGTGATATACGCCTCAATGCCGTTGCAACCGGTCTCAATGGACACGCCCACGCCGGTAGAGGGGTTCCACAGCACTTTGCCCATGGCCGCAGCGTTGACGTCAAACATGGTGACCAGCTTCATGCAAATCTGAGCCAGTGTGGCGGTCCAAGGCAGAACCAGGTACTGCTGCACCGGGTTGAGCATGTCGATGGAGAACAGCAGAACTTGAACAGCCAGGAAGATGATGAGAAAGCGGCGCATAACTTGCAGTTTACCAACAGGCGGCAGATTAGGCTCATCCACAAAAATGCCCACCGAAGTGGGCACCCTGTGCGACAGCGTAAATAAAGATCAGCCTTGGCGCCTGCGCATGATCACCAATGTGCCCAAAGCCAGTAGGGAAGACAGGATGATCATGCCCCACTCGGAAAGGGTGGGGATAGGGGCAGCTGCTGGTGCGGGTGAAATCGTGATGTTTTGCGTCACTTGCGGTGCTGCACTGTAGCTGGAGTTACCCGCTTGATCGGCGGCAATGACACAAGTTCCAGCCGAAACGCCGGTAACAGTGGTGCCTGCGACAGTACAAATACTGGGCGTTGTGCTGCTGAATGCAACAGTCAAATTTGAGGTTGCTGTTGCACTGACAGTCCCTGTTGCTCCAGCGGCGATGGTCGGAGCAGTGCCAAAGGTGATAGTCTGAGACTGAATGGCTGGACCATGACGAAACTGAATAACTTGCGCAAACATTGGTATTGCTGGTGCGCCGCTTGAGTTTTGTCCAGAAAATTGCGAGATAGCTGGTCTTGCTTCTGTTGGAGAAGTTTGGCAGGAGCCGCCGGGAATACTAAAGTCGCACGTGGCTCCGGGGGCGCCTGCGCTTGAATTTCGGATCGCCGTACAAGCGTTGCCAAATTCGACTCTGGCTACTGTTCCGTAAGGCAAATTCACGAATATTGTTTCCGAAGTCCCCACGCAGTCGATGGTGTATACATTGCCGACATTTGTGATTGCGGCAGCAGCAAAACCGCTGGCCAACAGCCCGGCAGTTAGGGCAAGAGCGCGTTTGAACATGACTTGATTTCCTTTATGGATATTAAAAATGGATCTGGTAACTACAGCCGTCTAATCTAGTTTTGAGCCCAGTTCTGGGCTTTTCCAGCAGATTCGATATGCGTTTCTGGAGAACATTTATTTCCAGCCCCAACTGGTCTCATTGATGGCGGCCTGCCGTCACGAAAAAAACTCGGAGTTTTAGTGAGTGCCAAGCCGCCCAATGGCCGACTACAAATTTTGTATTGATCCGCCAAAGCCCGGTATTCCCGGAGTGCCGTCCATCATTCCCAAGCGCACTATTTGGCAAAAATGCTTGGACTAAGTTGCCATTTCGCACGGGGGCATACGCGCATCATTCCCAGCAGCACCAAAAACAATTCCAGGCGCACTAAGCGCGAACGCGCTTTGGGGTTTTTCAAGTCGCAATGGCATCATTGGGCGCATATAAAACTCCAACGCTTCGCCCCTTTATGGACATCCTGCTGATTGACGACTCCGTCACCGACCTGCGCTTGCTCATGGATTTGATGCTGCAGCGCAAGTACTCGGTCAGCGTGGCGTTTGACGGTCACAAGGGCTACCAGCTTGCAGTCATGCACAAGCCCAGTTTGATACTGCTGGACGTGAGCATGCCCGGGATGGACGGCTTTGCCGTTTGCAGGCGTCTCAAGGCCAATCCTCAAACCTGCTTTATTCCGGTCATTTTTCTGACTGCAGCAACCGAGTTGAGCGAGCGTTTGCTGGGCTTTGCGGTGGGTGGGGTGGACTACATCAGCAAGCCGTTTGACGCAGAAGAGGTTCTGGCCAGGGTGGGCGTACACAAGCGCTTGGTACCCATTGAAACAGTCGCATCCGACAGCCCCGCACAAACTACTGGCGGGGCAGACGACGAGCCCGAGGCAATGAGCCGCGACCAGGTGATTGTGGCCGCGGCCCAGACGCTGCTGCAATCCCACCTGGCCAGCCCGCCAACGCTGGAAAACGTGGCCCGCCAGGTGGGCACCAACCGTCGCCAACTCAATGAGGCCTTTCAGACCGTGTGTGGTTTGCCGGTGTTTGGCTGGCTGAGGGAAGAGCGCTTGCGTGAGGGCCACTACCTGGTAGCGCAGACGGACACACCCATTTCCATGGTGGGGGAATATCTGGGCTACTCCACCTCCGCCAACTTTGCCAAGGCCTTTCGCGAACGCTTTGGCTGCGCCCCGCGCGATTTGCGCAGTGGGGTGCAAACGCACAAAGTGCTGGAGCAAAGTAATGCGGAGGCTTGAAGCGGCTGCGCGCTGCGTTGTTTTTGTTTTGGGTTGTCTGCTGTGGGCCGGTATGGCGCAAGCAGCGCCACTGGAGGTGCACGGCGCAGACCGGCTTGACGCCAACACCGCCTCGCGACTCTGTATTGCCCCGGTAGACGCCACACTGGCCGACGTGGTGGCCGGGCGCTGCCTTGCGCAGGAGGGCACAGCCAATGCGCCGGTGCGGGTTTCGCGTGGAATGGATGGGCGTGCCTTTTGGTTGCAACTTGAATTGCATAACGGTGGTTCGCAAACCGCTGAGCGCTGGTTGCAGGTGGGTCACCCCAGGCTGGAGCACACCAGCCTGTTTTTGCCCGACGGGCAACGCCTGGATGCCGGAATCGCCACGCCTATGAAGCAGCGTGAGGACGTGCCAAGGCACTATGGCGTTTTGCCGGTCACCTTGCCCGCTGGTGCAACGCAGACCGTGTGGCTGCGGGTGCAGTCGCGCACCTTGCTGGACATTGGCGTCACGGTGTGGTCTCCCAGCGCCTTTATCGAGTCGGCAGGTTTGGAACAACTCAGCCTGACACTGGCGCTGGGCAGCCTGCTGGCGGCCTTGCTGTATGCCGCAGTTACTTTCGCGCTGACGCGCGAACTACCCTATCTTTTCTTCGCGCTGGCGATGCTGGGTGAAATAACACTGGAGGCATTCAGGGCGGGCATGTTGCAGCGCTACGTCTGGCCAGCCAGCCTGCCCATGCCGGTGGAGATGGCGGCGCTAACCTCGATGCTGTCCATCATTGGTTTTGTGGCGTTTTTCTACTACTTTGTTCCCATGGCGCGCAAGCAGCGTTTCGCTTTTCCGGTCTACATGGCGCTGGTGGTGTTTACTGTCCTTGCGCAGCTATGGTCTGTGGCGGTGGACTATGCACAGGCGGTTGTGCTGTGGAACTACAGCGTTTATGGCATTTTGCTGCTGGGTTTGTGGATTCTTTGGTTCGCCTGGCGTCAAGGTTTTCGCCCCGCAGGCACTTTGTTGCTTGGTTTTGGGCTGATGCTGGTTCCGGAGTCGATGCGTGTAGGCGCCGGCTTGGGGTTACTACCGTTTCTGCGCATGGAACTTCTCAGCGGCCCCTGGGCACTGGTGTTCATCGTGCCAGTGCTGTTTGCTGGCTTGGCGCAGCGGTCCAGGGAATTGCAGGCCCAGCTCATGGCATCACAGGCTGAGAACCGGGCCAAACTGCACTTTTTGGCCCACATGAGCCACGAGTTGCGCACTCCCCTGGACACCATATTGGGCAATGCCCAATTGCTGGCGCGCCCTGCCAACCACAGCTTGCTTTCTGAAGGTTTAAACCACATACAGCACAGTGGACGGCACCTGCTAGGCATGATTGATGGTTTGCTGGACTACGCGCGGGGCCAGGGCGGCAAACTGGTAGTGCAACCAGAGCCGGTGAATCTGGCGAATTTTTTATCCGTGCTTGAAACGGATGCCCACATTCTTGCTGCCAGAAATGGCAACACCTTCACCCTTCAATCCGAAAGGCTGAAAGTACCAGGCGCTCTGCTGGACGAAGCCCGCTTGCGCCAAGTGCTGGACAACCTGCTGGCTAACGCGGCCCGGCACACGCACCACAGCTGGATCAAGCTGGAATGCGCGTCGCATAGCACCGGGATGCTGGGCGATGCGCTTCGACTGGAGTTTGAGCTTTCTGATGATGGTGAAGGCATTGCGCTGGAGGAGCAGGAGAAGATATTTCTGCCCTTTGAACGCGGCTCGCACCCAAGACGCAAGGGTGATAAAGGGGCGGGAATCGGGTTGGCAGTGGCTCGCCAACTGGTGGAGGCCATGGGCGGCGAGCTTTCGGTAAAAAGCAGGCCGGGGCACGGAGCGCGTTTCTCCTTCTGGATTACAGCCAAGGCACTCAAGGCACAAGAACTTCCCGCTGGCGTGTCTGATCTCGCCAGCGTCTACCGCCACTATCTGGGCCCGCGGCAGCGCATTTTGGTGGTAGACGACAACGATGAGGCTCTGGAAATAATCCGCGTTCTGCTGTCAGACTGCGGGTTCGAGGTAACGCTGGCGCACAGTGGTTTTCAGGCCGCGCGGCTGCTTCCCGAATCCAAACCGTTTGATCTGATAGTCACTGATCAGTTTATGGACGACGGTGACGGCTGGCTGGTGCTAAAGCAGGCTGCACGGCACTGCCCGCAGTCCCCGGTGGTGCTGATATCGGCTGCCGCGCCAACGCGCCCGCCCCATGCAGACAGCCAGACCCATTTTGCGGCTTACCTGCCCAAGCCCCTGGACCACGCCGCGTTGCTCCAACTGATTGGCGAGCTGCTTTCTTTGCACTGGCACATACCGGAAGACGGAATTGAAGCGCCCACCCCAACACCATCGCAGCCATCACCTCTAGTGGCGCAGCAAGCCCTTCCGCCAGTCGCCGAATTGCAGAAGTTGCATGCCATGGTGGAAGCGGGCCAGGTCTCCGGCATCCTTCGCTGGGCAGAGGCGCTCAAGACCTCCAACCCTAGCTATGCAAAATTTGCCGACCAGGTGCATGTGGCAGCACGCGTGCTGGACTTTGCTGCCCTGCGCGCTGCAGCCCAAAAGCGGGACTGATCCTGCGGACCCATGTAGGGCCCGGCCACAGACTCTGGCGATGGACATGACTTGGGCCACAATGCCAACACCATGAGAGACACACTACTGCGCTACCCCGGATTTATCACTGACGTTTGCGGCGTCGAGGTGGGCCACTTCACCGACAGTCGGCGGCCCACTGGCTGCTCCGTAGTGCTGGTGCGCGATGGTGCGGCGGCGGGTGTTGACGTGCGTGGTGCGGCACCCGGCACCCGCGAGACAGATTTACTGGACCCGAGCAACCTGGTGGACAAGGTTCATGCCGTCATGCTGGCCGGTGGCAGCGCTTATGGTCTGGACGCTGCGGGCGGTGCCATGCGCTGGCTAGAGGCGCAGGGCATCGGCATTGATGTCAAAGTGGCACGCGTACCCATCGTGCCCTCGGCGGTTCTGTTTGACCTGATGGTGGGTGACCCTGGCATCCGGCCAGATGCCGCAGCAGGTTTTGCCGCCTGCGAAGCAGCCAGCAGCGCCGCACCTGAAGAGGGCAACGTGGGCGCCGGAGCAGGCGCCTGCGTGGGAAAGGTGTTTGGCATGGGCCATGCCATGAAAAGCGGGATCGGGTCTGCGTCGCTCACCGTGGACGGGGTCACCGTTGCCGCCATCATTGCCTGCAATGCCTTGGGCGATGTGGTCGACCCCGAGACCGCTCAGCCGATTGCAGGTGCCCGCAAAGATCCGGGCAGCCTTGATTTGCTGAACATCCGAAAAGCGCTACTGCAGGGTAAAACCACCCAAGCCATCATCCCGGGTACCAACACCACACTGGGCGTGGTTGCCACCGATGCCCAGATCAGCAAAACCCAAGCCCACCGTTTGGCCGTAGTGGCGCATGACGGGTTGGCACGGAGCATCAACCCGGTACACACCGTCAGCGATGGCGATACCTTGTTTGCACTGGGAACCGGCGCTTCGGGCAAGACACTGGGCATGATGACTTTAGGTGCGCTCGCAGCCGAGGTTACTGCCCGAGCCACAGTTAACGCGGTGCTGGCGGCTAAAGGAATGAAAATCGGTGATTTGTGGCTGCCGGGCCTGGCAGACTGAACCTACGCGAACTGCACCAGCATCTGCTCAGGTAGCGCGAAGACCCTCCAGCCAGCCCAGCAGTTGGGCGGTGACCTTGTCGGGGCGCTCCATGGTCAGCATGTGCCCACAGTGAGAGATCTCCACCGCTTTGGAGTGCGCAATCAAAGACGCAATTTCTCTCGCGCATTCGGGTGGAGTGAGCTGGTCACTGTCGCCCCACATCACCAGCGCGGGGCAACGCACACGAGCCAGATGCTGTC
>CAJBMJ010000178.1 GCA_903954045.1 uncultured beta proteobacterium
CCCGCTTTGGTAGTGGCGGACGAACCCGTATCTGCGCTCGACGTATCCATCCAGGCCCAGGTGCTCAATCTGCTGGCCGATTTGCAAGAAGAGTTGGGACTGGCATACCTATTCATTTCTCACGACCTGGGTGTGGTGCGCCACATTGCCCACGACGTACTGGTCATGTACCTGGGATACGCAGTGGAGCAAGGTGAGAAGGAAACCATCTTCAGCGACCCCATGCACCCCTACACACAGGCTCTGCTGGCTTCCACACCGGGCCTGGCAGGAACTACCACAACCAAGCAGCGCATTGTGCTCAAAGGCGAGTTACCCTCCCCTCTGAACCCACCCAAAGGATGCGTGTTTTCTACCCGCTGCCCTCATGCTACGGAGCGCTGTCACAGCGAACGGCCTGTGTTGGAAGAAATCAGAGGCCGCAAAGTGGCCTGCTTTGAGGCTGAAATACTGCGTAACGGGTAACAACCCCCATTCGTTTTGCCGCTTTATTCACGTACTATGCTGATTTATTTGAAGGAGTCCTATCCATGATCCGTTCCCTGTCACGTATGCGCCCAAGCAAAACAGCCCTGCTGTGCGCACTGGCACTTCCCGCTGCCATGGCACTCACGCCCGTTGCAGCAAAAACGCTGGTGTATTGCTCTGAAGGCAGTCCAGAAAATTTCTACCCCGGCATCAACACCACAGGAACTTCCTTTGATGCCAATGAGCAGATTTACAGCAACATAGTTAAATTTGAACGCGGAGGCACCGCCGTAGAACCCGGTTTGGCCGAGAAGTGGACTGTTTCCAAAGACGGTACCGAATACACATTCCATTTGCGCAAGGGCGTGAAATGGCACTCCAATAAAAATTTCACGCCATCGCGCGATATGAATGCGGACGACATCCTGTTCATGTTCGAGCGCCAGTGGAAAGAAAACGACCCCTATTTCAAAGTCACCAGTTCCAACCACGCCTATTTTGGTGACATGGGCATGCCCAAGCTGCTCAAGTCCGTGGACAAAGTGGATGACTACACCGTTAAAGTGACGCTGAACCGCCCTGAAGCCCCATTCCTGTCCAATCTTGCCATGCAGTTTGCCGGTGTGCAGTCCAAGGAATATGCCATTGCCATGCTAAAGGCTGGCACTCCCGAGAAGATCGACCAGGAGCCAATTGGCACGGGCGCATTCCAATTGGTGCAGTACCAAAAAGACGCCATCATCCGTTACAAGGCTTTCCCCCAGTACTGGGCAGGCAAGGCCAAAATTGACGACCTGATTTTCTCAATCACGCCGGACGCGTCTGTGCGTTGGGCCAAATTGCAAAAGGGCGAATGCCATGTCATGCCCTACCCCAATCCGGCTGACCTCGATGCCATCCGCAAGGACGCCAATGTCACCGTGCTGGAGCAACCTGGCCTGAATGTGGGCTACCTGGCTTACAACACCACCAAGAAACCGTTTGACGATGTGCGTGTGCGCAAGGCCATCAATATGTCCATCGACAAGAAGGCCATTGTCTCCGCTGTGTACCTGAGCACCGGCGTTCCTGCAACCAATCCGATTCCGCCCACTCAGTGGTCGTACAACAAGTCCATCAAGGACGATGCATTTAACCCGGAAGAGGCCAAAAAACTGCTGGCAGCAGCCGGCTACCCCAACGGATTCAGCACCGACCTGTGGGCCATGCCAGTGCAGCGCCCCTACAACCCCAACGCCAAGCGCATTGCCGAGTTGATGCAAGCCGATTTGGCCAAGGTAGGTGTCAAGGCCGAAATCAAGAGCTTCGAATGGGGTGAGTACCGCAAGCGCATGCAGGCGGGCGAACACCAGATGGGCATGCTGGGCTGGACCGGTGACAATGGAGACCCAGACAACTTCCTGCACACCCTTTTGGGTTGTGACTCTGCCAAGGGCGGTGGAAGCAACGTGGCCAAGTTTTGCTTCAAGCCCTTCGATGATCTGGTGGTGAAAGCAAAAACCGTGACCAATCCGGCAGAGCGCACCAAACTGTACGAAAAAGCGCAGGTCATCTTCAAGGAGCAGGCGCCTTGGTTCACCATTGCCCACGCCGTGCAGTTGAAGCCGGTACGCAAAGAAGTGATCGACTTCAAACTCAGCCCGTTTGGTCGCCACTCCTTTTATGGTGTGGATATGAAGTAAGCGATTCCAGCTTGCAAAACAGGAAAGGCCGGTTCTAACCGGCCTTTTTTGTGTAAATGCAGCGCTACCCTTGGCAGCATTAATCTTTAATGCCGAGTCAGTTCCGTAGCGATGCGTTCCGCAGGGCCGTCAAACTGCCCCGTGTGCTGATCAACTCCGGATCCAGAATCGCCTCAATCAAAGTACCCTGGGGTCGTGCCAGGGCCGCAAGTAATTCTGCTTCAAAGTCTGCACTTCGGGTGATCTTTACGCCCACGTAGCCATAGGCTTGCGCCAAGGCAGCAAAGTTGGGGTTGTTCAGCGCGGTGCCCGCAACATGCTCAGGGTACTCGCGTTCCTGGTGCATGCGGATGGTGCCGTACATGCCGTTGTTAAGCAGCAGAATGATGGTCTTGGCCCCATACTGCACCGCAGTCGCAAGTTCTTGCCCATTCATCAGAAAGTCACCATCGCCGGCGATCGTGAAAACCACTCTGTCAGTGGTTATGGCAGCAGCAATTCCGGCGGGTACACCGTATCCCATAGCCCCATTGGTAGGTGCCAATTGGGTCTTGTGTCCCATGGCCAGACCGGTGTACTTGTAAAACCGGTGGAGCCAGCTAGCAAAGTTGCCTGCACCATTTGTCAACACCGCATCTTTGGGTAAATGATGTTGCAGGCACGCAATCACGCTGGGCATGTCCACCAGGCCACGGTCAGTATCTGAGGGCAAATCCTGAATGCGGCTAGGAAGCAGGTTGGCGAGGTAATCGGCATTGCAAGCACGAGTCCAGTTCTCCCATGGCACGTCTGCCGGTGCGGTGAGCACCTCCAGCGAACGCGCGGCGGCGCGCATACTGGCGTGAATGGCCAGGTCGGCCTGGTAAACCCGGTTGAGTTCTTCTGCACTGGCGTGAATGTGTATCAACTTCTGGGCGGCCTTGGGGGCCTTGAGCAAGGTGTAGCCACCAGTTGTCATCTCGCCCAGGCGGGGGCCTATGGCCAGTATCAGGTCACTTTCCTTGATGTTTTTGGAAAGCAGCGGGCTGATGCCGATGCCTACGTCGCCCGCGTACTGGGGATGGTGGTTGTCAAACGTGTCCTGAAAACGGAACGCGTTGCCCACCGGCAGACGCCAGTTTTCGGCAAAGCGCTGCAGCGCCTGGGCGGCCTGGGGTGTCCAGCCGCCGCCACCTGCGATAACGAAGGGGCGCTCTGATTTCAATAGCATCTCACGCAGACTGCGCAAGGACCCGGGGTCACTCCAGGCATCTGCTGGCTCTACTCGGGCCAATGCAGCTGGCAAAACTCCAGTATTTATGTCTGGCGCCAGCGCCAGCGTGAGCATGTCCTCCGGTAACACCAGCACCACAGGACCTGGACGGCCGTTCATGGCGGTGGCAAAAGCGCGCGCCACATATTCTGGTATACGTGCTGCATCGTCGATGCGCTCCACCCTTTTGGCCAGCCCCAGGGCACTAGGGCCAAACATGACGCGGTAATCCATTTCCTGAAAGGCTTCACGGTCACGCTGGTCACCGGCCACATCACCCACGAACAAAACCATGGGGGTGGAATCCTGAAATGCGGTATGTACGCCAATGGAAGCATTGGTTGCTCCGGGGCCGCGGGTAACAAAGCAAATGCCCGGGCGGCCCGTCAGTTTGCCATGCGCCTCGGCCATGAAAGCAGCACCGCCCTCTTGGCGGTTGATAACGAATTGGATCTGATCACGGTACAGATGAAAGCCATCCAGCACCGCCAGATAGCTTTCGCCAGGCACGCCAAATACGTGGGTGACGCCCTGCTCTACGAGGCATTGAACCAGCAGGTGGCCGGCTAATGTAGGAGTAGTGGTGTTGCTCATGCACCCCATTGTGCCCACTATTTCCGATGGTACTGCCCTGTGCCTGCGTGCAGCACAGGGTCCTGTGACAGCACTTGTCCGGGCTCAAAGATGGGTCCGCTATTGAGCGCCTCGTAATACGGCTCAAAGTCTATGTGCGCCAGCTTCAGCAGGTCATCCAAGCTATCCAGCACAAAGTAGCCTTCCTGAAAATCGTCAATGCGGTAGCGGGTGCGCATTACGCGTTCCAGTTCAAACCCTATGCGGTTGGGTGAAGTACTGTGGACCGCAAAGCGGCTCTCGGAAAATGACGATGCTATGCCCGCGCCATAAATGCGCGCGCTGTCGCCCTGCCGCACCAGACCGAACTCGACCGTGTACCAGTACACCCGTGCCAGCTCGGCCAGTTTGCCCAGACTCTGAGCACGCAACCCGCCCTGCCCGTAGGCCTGGATGAAGTCCGCCATTAAGGGGTGCATCAGCATCGGCACATGGCCAAACACATCGTGGAACACATCAGGTTCTTCCAGGTAATCCAACTCGTTCACCCTGCGAATGAAGTTGCCCGATGGAAAGCGCCGGTTTGCCAGGTGCTCAAAGAAAACCTCATCAGGCACCAGACCCGGAACAGCCACCACCTGCCACCCGGTCGCACGGTGCAGCACCTCAGACAGAGCCTCAAAGTTGGGAATGCGGTCTGCTGACATCGGCAACTTGTGCATGCCCTCTATGAAAGCGTCGCAAGCCAAGCCGGGCAAGAGACTGGTCTGGCGCTCATACAAGGTCTTCCAGACAGCATGCTGTTCTGGTGTGTACAGGGCCCATCCCTGATCGACCGTCCAGTCAGCTCGTTGTGGCCCGCCGCCGGCTCCAGCGCCGAGACCATGCTTCATTGCTGGTAGCGTTCAAAAAGGCTGTCGCACAATTTGGCCATGGCGATATCGAGTTGGGTCAACCCGGCAGCGTCATGTGTGGTCCAGGTGATGTTCACCCGGTTATACACATTGCTCCACTCGGGGTGGTGGTCGCGCTTCTCTGCAGCCAAAGCCAACTGAGTCATAAATGCAAATGCTTGCGTGAAGTCAGTGAACAAAAAGTCGCGCGACATCGAAGTCGCATCAGCACCCAAGCTCCACCGAGGCACTGCGCGCATAGCCTCTGTGGCAGCTGGCAGATTCAGCCTTTGCACACTCACTCCACCTGAATGGCACCACGACGCAGCTGGTCGCGCTCCATGGATTCAAACAGCGCCTTGAAGTTGCCCTCGCCAAAACCCTCGTCGGCCTTGCGCTGGATGAACTCGAAGAATACCGGGCCCAACTGGGTTTCGGAGAAGATTTGAAGTAACAGCCGTTTCTCGCCATTGGTCGTGGAGCCGTCCAACAAAATGCCGCGGGATTGCAGTTCGGACGTGGGCTCGCCATGTCCTGGCAAACGCTCTTCCAGCATGTCGTAATAAATGTCGTTAGGAGCCGTCATCAGCGGAATTCCAGCTATTTGAAGGGCATCCACACTGGTCATGATGTCGTCGGTGAGAAGCGCAATGTGTTGAATGCCCTCGCCATTGAACTGCATCAGAAACTCTTCAATTTGCCCGCCCGTCTTGCCGGACTCTTCGTTCAAGGGAATCCGAATCAGGCCATCGGGCGCCGTCATCGCACGACTGGTCAAACCCGTGTATTCGCCCTTGATATCAAAGTAACGGATTTCGCGGAAATTGAAAATTCGCTCATAAAACGCGCCCCAGAAGGCCATGCGACCCTTGTACACGTTGTGCGTCAAATGGTCGATCATGCGAAAACCATGCCCTTTGGGATGACGGTCCACTCCGGGCAGAAATTCAAAATCGATGTCGTAAATACTCTTGCCGTCTTCAAAGCGGTCAATCAGATACAAGGGGGCTCCACCGATACCGCGAATCGCTGGAAGACGCAACTCCATGGGACCGGTGGGAATTTCGATGGGCTGGGCGCCCTGTTCCAGCGCGCGGGCGTAGGCCTTGTGCGAATCCTTGACCCGAAACGCCATGCTGCAAGCCGATGGCCCGTGTTCTGCCGCAAAGTACGCTGCATTGCTTTTTGGCTCACGATTGACGATGAAATTGATGTCACCCTGTCGATACAGATCAACGTCCTTGGACCGGTGACTTGCCACTTTGGTGAAGCCCATTTTCTCAAACAAGGGCTCCAGCACGCCCGGCACGGGCGAAGCGAACTCCACGAATTCAAAGCCCATCAAACCCATTGGATTTTCAAAAAGATCAGCCATAACAATGCTCCTCGATGTTGTGTTGTAGATGCGTTATTGTGGCCAGAACCTATCGCAATGTGCATGCGTTTTTCATCAACAATCCCGGCTTTATGCATAATTCATGCATGAATAATAAGATTTCAGATGATTTATCACTTGATACGTTCGATATCAGCATTCTTTCTGCACTTCAGGAGAACTCGAGCCTGACCCATCAGGAAGTGGGGGCAAAAGTGCACCTGTCAGCCTCGCAGGTCAGTCGTCGGATACAACGTTTGCAGGCAAGCGGCATTGTGCGCCGGTATGTGGCTTTACTGAACCCGGCGGCATTGGGCTTGGGCGTGCGAGCCATTACCTATGTCACGCTGGCTCGTCATGGTGGCGATGAAGGTCTGGTGTTTGAACAAGAAATCGCCACCCTACCCGAGGTGCTGGAGTGCTACTCCGTTGCGGGCGAGTCTGACTACATTCTGCAAATCGTAGCCGCCAACTTGGCTGTGCTTTCAGAGCAGGTTTTGCGGCGATTGACGCGCATTGAAGGTGTTGGGCACATCCGCTCCAACATCGTGCTCAACTGCATCAAGTCCAGCACAGAAATGCCATTGAAGCATGCCGGGACACGCACAAGCTGAGTTCGTTAGCGCTCCAATCTGGAAAACGGCGTCACTATTTCGTTCCGCCAGGAACATTTCCTCTAGCGATTCCCTCAGTCGCGGTCAAATGGAAGAGGTATCTATCCAGCTCTGGAAGCACCCGTGAGGATTTTCTCGACAGTACGGTTCCGATACTGAGAAAGCACAAGGCGTGATCCTGTTCCTGAAGCTCAAAAAGCTGGCGTAGTCCAGATGATTTCAATGCTTTACCACTGGTCAAGGCGGAACCATATCCAAGTGCAGTGGCCATCAACAACACGTTTTGAAGTGCGCACCCAGTCGACACAATGCGTTCAAACAAATCAATTTTCGTGTCACCGCAGTTCGCATCGACAACCACTAGCAGTAGCAGGGGTGCGCGAAATGCCTTTTCCTTTGCCTGTTCAATCTGGGCAGGCAGGGCCTGCGCATCGCGTTCCAACAAAGAACGAGCAAACTGTTCGGCCAATTTTGGCCGTGCCGCCTCAGAAACCACTACAAATCGCCATGGCGTCAGTTGACCGTGGTCCGGGGCGCTCGCTGCAGCGCCCAGAATTGTTTCAAGCTGCGTGTGATCGGGTCCTGGAGCAACCAGTCGTTTGGGCAGAATAGTCTGTCGAGATTGCATTAACGTGGAAATCATCTGTGCAAGTTCTGTCATGGTGATCACACTTTCGAATGCAAAAAATTCCGCCGCAAAACATTGAACACGGTTGGTCGCCGAACAGATGGTCGATCACTTGGCGGTGCGCTGCCCGACGCCCAACGCCGCCACCACACTGAACATGAGCACGACTGCCGCCCCGATTAGGGTGGCGCCGTACCAGCCGCGGTCCATAAAGGCACCAAACACCACCGGTGAAACGGCAAACCCTGTGTCCAAACCTGAATAAACCAAGCCATACACCCGCCCTGTGGCGCCCTTGGGAGTGGCCTTTTTGATCATCATGTCACGCGAAGGACCACCAATGCCCACGGCAAAGCCCGTCAGGGCCAGCAACACCACGGTAGCGTTGGCGCCCAACAGACCAGTGCCACACAAGGCCATCAGAATGCCCCCAGCCATCATGGCCATCGCGACTACGCGGTCGCTGCTGGCAGCGCGAGTAGCAACAAAGCCGCCAATGAACATGCCAACCGCCCCACAAAGCATGTAGGCCGTCAGGGTCAGGGTGGCCAACTCGAAACTGACACCGTGCATGGCTTTCAAGATCGGTACAGAGAAGCTTTGAACCACGGCCAGGGTCATGGTCGACAACAGAAAGAAGGAAAAACACCACCAGACCACCGGCAGCTTCATGAAAGCCATGTCATGCTCTTGAACGCTGTGTGGGTCCCGATGCACCACCTGGGTGCTTAATTGGCCCCGATGCCAAAGCAATATTGCAAATATCACCACATACAGTGTCGCCGCAGCCACATACGCCGAGCGCCACCCCCAGAGAGCACTGATCGATGCAAAAAACAGGGGCGCAGCGGCCCAGCCCAAGTTTCCAGTCAGGCCATGGGCACTGAAGGCGTGTCCCAGTCTGGGAGCCGATACGCGTTGATTCAGAATGGTGAAGTCGACCGGGTGAAAGGTTGCATTACCCAACCCGGCAAGAATGGCCACCAAGAATAGTCCCGTGTATCCCGTGACTGAGGATGCGACCAGACATGCCAAAGAAAACAGGCTCAGCGCAACAAATAGCAATGGTCTGGCACCCACCCTGTCCACAACAAATCCTGCACTGGCCTGCCCTACTCCGGAAACCACAAAGAAAACGCTCATAAGAAGGCCCAGTTCAGAATAAGTCAATCCGAACTCTCGGGTAAACACCGGAAACATCAACGGCAAAATCAAATGTCCGAAATGGGAACTGGCATGGGCAAGGCCCACCAGTCCGATGACAGAAGCATCCTGGCGAAAAGAGGCAGTAGATGCGGTGGAGATGGAAGCCGAGGACGTTGTCATGAAAGCATCTTATCTCCCTGCTATGGTGGCTGCGTCTGACAGAGCGAAGCAGGATCATCTCCATTGATTGATTTACATCAAGCACTTTGGGCCCTCCTCCCTACAGTTCAAGAGTGAAACAAGTACATACTTCTGTCAGCAGAACTCTGCTATTTCAATGGGTATAGGGATGAATATGAACGACCTCACCAACGACGATTTTATTGAAAACGTCACCTTTGACGAGTTAGCAATTGGACAGAACGCACGTCTGTTGCGAACTCTGTCCATCGAGGACATTAAGGCCTTTGCCGCGGTGTCTGGTGACACCAACCCTTCACACCTGGACGCCCAATACGCCAACGAAACCCTTCTGCATGGCATCGTTGCGCACGGTATGTGGAGCGGCGCACTCATTTCAGCATTGCTGGGCACCCAATTTCCTGGCCCTGGCACGATTTACGTGGACCAGGCCCTGCATTTCACCAAGCCAGTTCGCGTGGGAGACACACTCACGGTGACCGCCACGGTCACCAGCAAGAACCCAAGCAACAAAAGCGTGGAGCTTGAATGTCTTGTCATCAATCAAAAGGGTGAACGGGTGCTCTATGGAACAGCGCACGTACTGGCACCCACTCAGAAAATACGGATGCCGCGTATTGCCACACCACTGATCCATCTGCATGACCCGGAAGCCAGATTCAAAGATCTCTTGGCACAGGGCCACGGCCTGGAAGCCGTGCGGTGCGCGGTAGTGCATCCATGTGACGCAGGCTCGCTCAGCGGCGCGATTGACGCCGCGCGCTACGGCTTGATTATTCCGGTGCTGATCGGACCGGAACAACGCATCCAGCATGTTGCAGAGGAAGCGGGCATCGACCTGAGCGGCGTTGAAATCATCTCGGTGGAGCACAGCCACGAATCTGCCACGCGTGCAGCCGAAATGGCCGCCAGAGGCGACGTCGAAATTTTGATGAAGGGCAGCCTGCACACCGATGAGCTGATTCACGCAGTACTTGCGCAACCCAAGCTTCGCTCGGGGCGTCGCATGTCCCATGTTTTCAGGTTTGATATTCCCCTCTACCCCAAGCCACTACTCATTACCGATGCTGCGCTCAATATCCACCCGAGCTTGCCGGAAAAAGTGGACATCATCCAGAACGCCATTGATTTCGCCCGCGTCATGGGAGTCAAGACACCCAAAGTGGCCATTCTTTCGGCCGTAGAAACCGTCAACCCCAGTATTCCTTCCACCATTGACGCCGCAGCACTTTGCAAAATGGCCGAGCGTGGTCAAATTGTGGGCGGCATTCTGGATGGCCCACTCGCCTTTGATAACGCGATCTCTGCCGAAGCAGCGCAGATCAAGAAAATCAACTCGCCTGTCGCTGGTGATGCCGACATCCTGGCTGTGCCAGACCTTGAATCCGGCAATATGCTGGCCAAACAGCTTGAGTACCTGGCAGGTGCCAGTGGCTCGGGTCTGGTGTTGGGTGCGCGGGTACCAATAGCACTCACAAGCCGGGCCGATGGTCCCATGAACCGTGTTGCCTCAGCTTTGCTGGCACTTCTGGCAGCACACAATGCGCGTCGGGGTAACCCGCGCAAAGCCTGGTAGCCGGAGCACAAACGCCATGGCTATTTTGTCTGTCAATGCGGGATCATCCTCGCTCAAGTTCGCGATTTACCCAGTAGCGCATGGCCAGGTGCAAGCGCAGATTATGGCGGGCAACATACAGGGACTCGAGCCCGGCGGTGAGCCCTCGCTTGACTGGACGTTTCAGGGTGTATCAAAAAGTGTGCGACTGCCTGCATCGGAAAGTGACCCTTTCGAACAAGCCCTCAAAAGCCTCCATGTGTTGTTGGCCAATGAAGCAGGTGTTCCC
>CAJBMJ010000179.1 GCA_903954045.1 uncultured beta proteobacterium
GTTACCCAGCAAAACGCGGCCCTGGTGGAAGAAACGTCAGCTGCATCGGCTGCATTGCAAGAACAGGCCCGCCAACTTGCCTCTCTGGCCGCATCTTTTCAGCTTGAGGACGGGAACCGGACTTTCCAGCTGACATAGAGGAGAAGTGCTATTACTGAGAAGTGCTATTACTAGACGATAGCGAGCTCCAAAGGTAATATTCGCGAAAGCTTATATTTTGGAGACGCTATTTGAACACGCCCCAAGCAATTCACTCCAAACCCCTTGACCCTCGTCGTCGCTCAATGCTCAAAATGGGTTTGGGAGTTGCTGGTGCGGCAAGTTGTGGTTGGTTGGCAGGCCCCGGATCCAGTCTGGCGCAGCAGATTGAAGATTTTGTTGCAGGCCCCCAAGTGGCAGATATCCCTGCACGCCAAATTTCCCCCCACGTGTGGATGATCTATGCGACCGACGGATTTCCGACGCCAGAAAACAAAGGAATGATGTCAAACGTCACTTTTGTGATCGCTCCTGGCGGGGTCGTCATACTGGACTCCGGTAGCTCTTTGCAAATCGGCCAGATGGCCATCCGCGTCATCCGCAAGATCACGCCGCTACCGGTGGTCGCGGTCTTTAACACGCACTACCACGGCGACCACTGGCTAGGCAACCACGCTTTCGAGGAAGCGTTTGGTAAACAATTGCCGATTTATGCCTTGGCTCACACACAGAAGATGATTCAGGGCGTAGAAGGCAGCACATGGCGTAGCCTGATGGAACGCTGGACTAACCAGGCGACGATGGGCACCAAAGTTGTTGTACCCAATCGGCTGGTAGAAAACGGTCAGGTCATACCCATTGGCGGTCTGAGTTTCGCCATGCACTATTACGGTACTGCTCATACCGAGGGGGATTTGTGTATTCAGGTGATCGAGGACGGAGTTACCGCAGTAGGCGATATTGCGATGGGCGATCGCATTGCCAATATCGACGAAGGTTCCTACCCGGGCACGTTCGCCTATTTCAAGGCCATTAGCGCCAAGGCGTCCAATCAAATCTGGATTCCCGGACATGGTGAGCCCGCAAGGGACTTGCTCAAGGCCTACGGTGAATTTCTGGCGGGCATTTGGGAGCCGTGCGTGCGCGCTGTGAAAGAGGGCGCTCCAGAGTCCACGGCAAAATCCTGGGTTTTGGCGGATCCTCGGGTGGCTCGGCGAGCCAAGACAATGCAGGGCTTTGCCGCCAATATTGGAAAGTATGTAAGCTTGGCTTATTTAGAAGCTGAGAAGTCAGAGTTTTAGCATGACAAGCAACCGTTCCGACGAAGCGGAAAGCAACCCCATGGAAATGTTCGATCGCGCGGCTGAACTGTTTCGCGTAATGGCAGCGCCCATGCGTTTGCGCGTGATCAATGCTTTGTGCAATGGCGAAATGAACGTGACGGAGTTGCTTGAACGCATTGAAACGACCCAACCCAATATGTCGCAACACCTCAGCATGCTCTACCGCGCAGGTGTATTGAGCAAGCGCCGCGAAGGTGCTCAAATCTATTACCGAATATCGGACAAAAAAATAGTCAGTGTTTGCAAGGCCGTTTGCCTACACGTAGCTGACGATTCCGAGATTTGGACCTCTCCTTAAGCTAGGTGTTTCCACCAGCTTCCCAGAGGAGGGAAATTGCGCGATATTCCGCATATAAGCATTTACTTGTATAGGAAATCGCATGCTCAAAACCGCACCCATCGTCGCGGCTACCCTTCTGACCTTTGTCAGCTCGGTCGCATTTTCCGCAGATATAGCCCACACCAGAAGTCTTGCCGCTTCCTGCGCCAACTGCCATGGCACGAATGGTCAGGCCAAGGAGGGAATGGAACCATTGGCCGGCGGAGCAAAAGACGAAATGCTCAAAAAACTGATGGACTTCAAGACCGGAAAGAAACCGGCAACCATCATGCACCAGCTCAGCAAAGGTTATACCGACGAAGAGCTAAAGAGCATTGTTGATTACTACGCCACACTAAAGAAATAAGGGGCTTCCAATGAAACGTCGTCAAGTCATTAATGCATTGGGTGCTGGTGCCGCTTTTGCAGGTATCGGGCTTCTGGGTGGTTGCGCTGCACCTGCGCAAGGCAAAGGACCCAAGGTTGTGGTGGTAGGCGGAGGCTTTGGCGGAGCTACCGCTGCAAAGTATGTTCGCATGTGGTCTGACTACGGCATTGACGTCACCCTGGTAGAGCCCAATGACAGCTTCATTTCCTGTCCTATGTCCAATTTGGTCATTGGTGGCAGCAAGACCATGGGCGAGATCACTACGTCGTATGACGCGCTGGGTTCGCGCCATGGCGTGCGTGTGGTGCGCGACTTCGCTACTAGCATTGACCCGGATAAGCGACTGGTCAAACTGCGCGGTGGTGGTGAGTTGCCTTACGACCGACTGATTCTCTCGCCTGGCGTTGATTTCATGTGGGATCAAATTCGGAGTTTGGCGAATGTCGCTAACCGTGAAAAGGTATTACATGCATGGAAGGCCGGCCCACAGACCGTTGCGTTGCGCAAGCAAGTTGAAGCTATGCCCGACGGTGGCGTGTTTGCCATTGCCATCCCTCTTGCACCTTACCGCTGCCCACCCGGGCCATATGAGCGCGCCTGCCAGGTGGCTCACTATTTCTCGAAAGCCAAGCCAAAAAGCAAGGTGCTTATCTTGGACGCAAACGACGATGTCACCTCCAAAGGTCCGCTTTTCAAGAAGGCCTGGGCAGAGCGTTACAAGGGAATCGTGGAGTACCGTCCGAAGCATCTGGTCACGGATGTGGATGTTGCCACCAACACCCTGAAGTTTGAGTTTAACGACGACATCAAAGCCAATGTGCTGAATGTGCTTCCACCCATGCGGGCCGGAGAACTAGCCGTGCAAACGGGCCTAGCTACAGCCAACAAGCGTTGGTGCGAAGTGAATTTTCTGACCTTTGAATCCGTCGCTGCCAAGAACATTCACGTTCTGGGCGACTCAATTCAGGTTGCGCCGCTGATGCCCAAGTCTGCGCACATGGCCAACCAACATGGTAAGACCTGTGCGGCGGCTGTGGTCGCGTTGCTCACCGGCAAGGAAGTCAATCCCAACCCTGTGTATACCAATACTTGTTACTCCTTTGTGAGCGATGAAGATGTGGTGCATGTGTCCAGTGTTCACCGCTACAGCGCAGAAAAGAAGACCATGCTGACCGTACCCGGTTCCGGTGGGGTCTCTAGCGCGGCCAACGAACTTGAAGGTCGCATCGCCAACGGCTGGGCGAGAAACATTTGGGCCGACACACTTCTTTGAGAATCAAGACAGTCATGAAATCCCCCCCCCACTTGCGCAGGCATGTCGCGACTGCCGGGTTGCTCTGTGCGCTTTTGCTTACCGGTACATCTGGGGCGTCTGCGCAGGCAGACCTGGCCCGGGCCAAGAAAATTGCGTCAGGCACCTGCTTCCTCTGTCACGGGGCGGATGGTTCTTCGGCTAGTGAAGTCTTTCCTCGTTTGGCTGGGCAGCACTGGGAATACATTGCCAAGCAACTTGAGAATTTCAAAAGCGGCAAGCGTAAAAGTTCAGCGATGGCCGACATGGTTGCCAAGCTCACTCCCGACGAGATGGTGGCTTTAGGCAAGTATTTTGAACAATTTCCTCCGGGAAAAGAAGAACTCAAGGACCCGTCGCTTGCCAATGTGGGTGAGTACAACTTCCTGCACGGAAATCGCTATAGCGGTGTAGCGGCCTGTTCGTCTTGCCACGGCAAAGATGGCGGTGGAACAGCGCAACTGCCTCGACTTGCCGGCCAGCACGCGAGTTATCTTGAAAGCCAACTGAAGAACTTTGGTTCCCGTGTGCGAAATAACGACAACGCCATCATGCACTCGATTGTTGCAAAAATGACCGCATTGGAAATGGCTGCGGTGTCCGAATACCTCAGCGCGCGCTAGCCAGGCATTGCTGTGTCAGGGCATGGCCGA
>CAJBMJ010000180.1 GCA_903954045.1 uncultured beta proteobacterium
CACCCGTACGCGTCCCTTCATGTTTGCCGAAACCGACTTTGATGCCGCCCTCTTTGCAGGCACTGCAGCGCAAATGACCCAGTGGGCGGGCACGCGCGTGGTGCGACTCATGCCCGAAGTGGTCGTACCGGTATGTGCTCCAGCGCTGCTGCAGGGTGCCAGCAGCCTGGATGCTGCAGCGCTTGCTGCTCTTCCCTTGTTGCAGCAAAGCACCCGACCCAATGCCTGGCGCGAATGGTTCGAGGCAGCGGGCGTGAGCGACAGCATTGCCTCACCAGTGGCCATGGCCGGGCCGCGTTTTGAGCAGTTCTCCATGACGGCCGCTGCCGCAGTGGCGGGCCTGGGCCTTGCTTTGGTTCCGAGTCTGCTCGTTGAGGCAGAACTCGCCCGAGGTGAGCTGGTGCTGGCGCACCCAAGCGCATTGGCGCAAGAGCGCCATTACTACGTCGTACTGCCAGGTGAAAAAGATCTTCGCCCGGTGGCGCAACTCTTTGTCGACTGGTTAGGTCAGGCGTCGAAATCGACAGCTTCCGCACCCTGAACGGGACGCCTTGCGGCTGTCGCGTATATTTCGTCACAGGCACGCACTAAACAAGGGTTGAGCATGGTTCTGAACGACATTTCTGCACACGACAAGTTCCTGTTAATGCTGGAGTGGATGCTGGCGTTGGAGGAGCGCCACGCTGACGTTCTGGAACCAGGCCTGGTTTACATCGCCTACAACTCCAGCGACATCCGCGATCTGACCTTTGGCGCCAGCGACGCCGCCAACAAACTCAGCGAAGTGCTGGAGTGCCTGCAACAGGCATTTCGCACCACAGACGTCATTGCCCGTGAAGGCCTGGGATATTGGATACTGACCCCATTTACCAAGATCGATCCGGTGATCGGCAAGGTGCGCAAGGTTCTCACCACGGCACCGCAAAACGGGCTGGCCATTGCGCAGAGCAATGTGCGTATTTTTATGTTGCGTGACCACGTTGCAGCGCGGCCTGCAAACTACAAATCCGGGCAGGAGTTTCTGGAATACCTGCTGACCCTTCCCGCGCCCATCCTGCCTACTTAGCGCTGGGGCATATCCCGGCTGGTGTAGGCCAGGCTCACCATTGCGTCCGATGCAATTTCGGGCATGGTGGCGTTCCAGTCTTCCCACGCCGTGCGCATGGCATCGAGTTTTTGCGGTTGCTGGGGGCCCAGATTGGCACGTTCACGCTCATCCTGCGGGATATTGAACAAATAGTCGTTGCCGTCCACGCGCAGGTATTTCCAGTCGCCGTCACGCAGGGCCCGCTGGTCCCTGTGCTTCATGCGCCAGTGCAGGGGGCGTGCAAACTGTCGCTCGGGCTGGGGCAGAACCTCCATCAATGACACGCCATCGAGGGGATAACGCGGGTCGGCTCGAACGCCTGCCGCGTCGAGCATGGTGGCGGACCAGTCCATGGTCAGGCATTGCTGCGCGCTCGTAGTGCCAGCCGGAATCACTGCAGGCCAATGGGCGATCCATGGCACGCGAATGCCACCCTCAGTCAAATCCATCTTGCCGCCCACCAGCGGCCAGTTGTCGGAAAACCGCTCGCCGCCGTTGTCACTGGTGAACACCACCAGCGTGTTGTCCAGAATGCCTTGGGCCTGCAATGCCGCCATGACCTTGCCAATGCCTTCGTCCATGTGGTGGATCATGCGGTGGTAGGTGTGGATATTGCCACCGTGCAGGTGAATGATGTGCGGCTTGATGGCGTGGGCCAACGCCTCGTCATCGCGCGTCTCCCAAGGCCAGTGGGGGGCCGTGTAGTGCATGCTCAGAAAAAAGGGCGTTCCGGTCTTGGCGCCCTCGGCCATGCGGTTCACGTAGTCCACCGAATGATCGGTGATGAGGTCAGTCAGGTAGCCTTGTTCGTCTTGCGGGGCATCGCCGCGCCAGAGGTCGTGCACACCGGTGGAGGCACAGTGGGTGAAGTAATCCACGCCACCAGCCATGGGGCCAAAGAACTCTTCGTACCCTGATTTCAGGGGGCCGAAATGGGGCGGGAAGCCCAGATGCCATTTGCCAATCAATGCAGTGCGATAGCCACCGGCACGCAGGAGCGACGGCAGGGTGGGATGCTCCGGTGGAAGGCCCAGCGTGGTGCTGCCTGCGCTCTTGCTGTTGATAGGCTCCTCGGCGGCACCCCGCAATCGGTACTGGTAGCGCGCCGTCATCAGGGCAAAGCGCGTGGGCGAACATACCGGCGAGTTGGAATAGCCCTGGGTAAACTTGAGCCCTTGTTCTGACAGCTTGTCGAGTTCCGGCGACACTGCACCAAACTTCGCCGGTCTGCCGCCATAGCAACCCAGGTCGGCGAACCCCAGGTCGTCGGCGACGATGAAAATGATGTTGGGTCTGGCGGGTGTCATGCGATCCATGAATGTTTCTGATCCATCAATCTGCCTTGAATCCGCTAGCCTTGACGACCGGAGCCCAGCGCGCGGTCTCGGCGTCCTGCAACTTCTGCAGGTCTGCCGGTGTGCCACCACCGGCTTCCATGGACATTTTTGACAAGCGCTCCTGAACATCGGGCTTGTTCAGTGCATTGTTGCCTGCGGTATTGATGGCCGCGATAGCCGCCGCAGGGGTGTTGGCTGGTGCGTAGATGGCAAACCAGCTTTGGGCCTGGATGGCGGGGAAACCCAATTCACGGAAGGTAGGCACGTCCGGGGTGGCCTTGCTGCGCTGGGCACCCGATGTAGCCATGATGCGCACCTTACCGGCCTTGTGCATTTCGAGTTGCTCAGCAAGCACGTCGATGCCACTTTCCACCTGTCCTCCAGCCAACGCTGTCAGCAAGGGAGCGCCGCCCTGGAAAGGCACGGCGACCATGTCTACCTTGGCCTCCCGGCCCACCATCAGGCCAAAGAAATGCGGCAGACTGCCCGCACCGGACATGCCAAAGTTGGCCTTGGTGGGGTTCGCCTGGATCCATTTGATGAAGTCCGGCAGGGTCTTGTAGGGCGCGTCGCCTGGCGCTGCCATACCAAAGTGAAAGCTGGTGGCATGCAACACCGGTGCGAAGTCGGTGGCCGGGTTGTAGTTGAGCTTGGAGAAAACAAGGGGCGCCAGCACCGGAATGACGATGGGCGACAGCATCAAGGTGTTTCCGTCCGGCGCAGCGTTTTTTAATAGCTCCGCAGCCAAACGGCCACCAGCGCCGGGTTTGTTGTCCACCAGAACAGGGCGCTGCAACTCGTCTTTCATCTTGTCGGCCAGCATGCGGGCCACGATGTCTGCGCCACCACCCGCGGGGTACCCCACCAGGATGCGCAAAGGTTTGTCAGACTGGGCCATGGCACCGGTGGCGAGAAGGCTGGTGGCCAGGGCGATGGAGAGTAGATTTCGACGCTGCATGGAGTTTCCTTGGGTCAATGGGTTCAAAGCTAATGTAGTCAGGGAATCGGTAATTGATCAAATCAATCATTCCCCGGACAAACCCTAGTACCGCAGTGGCACGTGGATTGCTAGCATGGAGACATAACCTGACTAAACGGTCAGATTTTTGGTTTCCACGTTCACAGGAGCTGCCGCGTGTCCCACCCATCGTCGACTTCCACCCCTCCCGACATCCGTGCGGGCCGCCTTTCCGCCCAGGACTATGCCCAGCGCTTTGCCGACGCCACGCCACGACTGAGCCCGACCCAGGCGCTGCTGGAAGCCGAGCGATGCCTGTACTGCTTTGATGCGCCCTGCGCCACGGCTTGCCCCACAAGTATTGATGTGCCCAGTTTCATACGGCGCATAGGCGAAGGCAATGTGCGCGGTGCGGCGCGCACCATTCTGGAGTCCAACCCGCTGGGTGGCATGTGTGCCAGGGTCTGCCCTACCGAGAACCTGTGCGAGGCGGTGTGCGTGCGACACACCCAGGAAGATCGCCCGGTAGCCATTGGCCGCCTGCAACGCTTTGCTACCGATGCCCTGCTGGAGAGCAAACAGCCGCAGATCTTCACACGTGCCGCAGTGACCGGGAAAAAAGTGGCTGTGGTCGGCGCCGGGCCCGCGGGTCTGGCCTGCGCCTACACCCTGGCGCGCCGGGGGCACCAAGTGACGGTCTTCGACGCGAAGCCCAAAGCCGGTGGCCTCAATGAATACGGCTTGGCCAGCTACAAAACCACCGACAACTTTGCGCAAAAGGAGATTGATTGGTTGTTGGGCATCGGTGGTATTGAGATCAAAAGCAACTGGAAACTGGAAACCACCGGCCAGCTCGACACCCTGCGCAAGGGTTTTGACGCACTGTTTTTAGGCATGGGCCTGTCCAATACGCACCAGCTTGGCGTGCCTGGCGAAGACTTGGCTGGTGTGCAGGATGCCGTGGACTTCATTGCCACCTTGCGCCAAACACCGGACCCGTCCACCCTGCCCATTGGACGACGGGTGATCGTGATTGGTGGCGGCATGACCGCCGTGGACGCGGCCGTGCAGAGCAAACTACTCGGAGCCAGCGTGGTGCACATGGTGTACCGACGCGGTTATGAGCAGATGTCCGCCTCGCA
>CAJBMJ010000181.1 GCA_903954045.1 uncultured beta proteobacterium
AAAGGCATCAGCCAACTCCCTGGGTACGAAGTCGTAGTCGGTTTTGCCGACGATGTCGATTTCTTTCGCGCCAAAGAAGCGTTCAAACTCTGGATTGCAGGCGAGGTAGGTGCCGTCTACGGCTTTGAGCCAGATCAGATCGGGGATGGTGTTCACCAAGGTTTGCAGGTGCGTACGCTCGGTTTCCAGTGCCTGCCGCGCCTGGCGCATCTCGCTGATGTCCAGACCAACGCCCAGCAGGTAGGTCTGTTCCCCGATCGTGCTGCGTTGCCCTAGGAAGTGGAAGGGCAATTTGCAGCCATCTTTGGTCTGGAAATCTGCCTCGATGCTTGCTTGCCCTTGGACAAACACCCGCTGCATGGCCTCAGCCACCAAGCGCTTATCTTCTCCGTCAAAAAAGTCTGTTCCCCGCATGCTTGCGAGTTCGGCATCGGAATAGCCGGTCACTTCGCCGAACTGATGGTTCCAGCGTACGAAGCGGCCGCCAGCGTCAAACATGTAGAACACGCCGGGCAGGGCGTTTAGCGAGTCCTCGGAGAACTGCTTTTCGTGCAGTAGTGCGATTTCGGACAGTTTACGCTCGGTGATATCGTAGTAAAGGCCCAGCACGCCAATCACCAGTCCTGTCGCGTCCCGCAACGGCACCTTGGAGGTACGCAACCAGAGTTGCTTGCCGTCTGGGGTGGTCTGGGCTTCTTCAAAGTCGAGCTGCGGCTGGCCAGATTCCATGACCTGACGGTCGTCTGCGCGATAGGCGTCGGCCTGCTCGGCCCAGCCCATCGCGTAGTCATCCAATCCGATCAACTCGACTGGATTTTCCTTGCCGGCATCGCGGGCGAAGGGCGCGTTGCACCCCATATAGCGCAAATCAGGTCCTTTCCAGAAAACCCGCATCGGCGCCGTATCAATCACAGTGCGTAGGAGATTGCTGGATTCAGTAACCGCCACCGTGTGGCGTTGAACCTCATCGGCCAGGTCGTTGAACACTGCAGCGACGTCATCCAACTCATCTTTGCCAGCCGGCTCTCGAAAGACGCGCAAGCTGTGGTCGGTGGAATACCCCCGCATCACATCGCTCAACATCTCAATACGCCGCGTGACGCCGTGGCGCACGAATAGCGCAATGGCGGTCCCGGCCAGCAACGTCATCAGAAAAATCATGGCCGTGAGCGCCCATACCAGTCGCCGCGTTGGTGCCAAGACCTCGGCTACCGGTGTCAGACGGAAATACTGCCAGCCAAGAGGTGCGAGCTGCATGCCAATGGCGAGGTAGCGCTGGCCTTGCATGGTGGTTTCACTGCCCACCAAGCGTGGTTCCGTGCTAAGGCGTTGCTTCAACAAGTCCGCCAGCTCGGGCTCGCGATGCAGGTCGGGTTGAAAGGACTCAGGCGTGGATTCGAGCTGCTTTTGCCAGGGCCCGGCGAGGATAAAGTTGCTTCCCTTGTCCACTAAAAAGTGCTGCGTACCAGGGTAAATCTGGCCTGCCTTGAGCAAGTTCTCCAGCACTCCCGTAAGTTGCATGTCCTCACCAAGGGAGCCGATCCACTGGCCGTCCTGGTAGAGGGGCATTAGTGCGCTGACCATCCAGACTTTTGGGACCGGATCAAACAGCGCCGGTGTAAAGCGAAACTCCCTTGAGGGGTTGTTCTGGGGTGCAGTCTCTAGAACCCAGGGGGTTTGGGTGTAGTCGTTAGCGGCCTGCTGCTCAAATACGAATTGCGGGAAGGCGCGATCAAAAATAACTTCGCTGCGGTGCGGCGACAAGTACCATACATTCTCCAACGGCTCTGACGCCGCCGCCCCAAAGGAATCCATCACGTTTTTGATGCGCAGATGCCGGACCATGATGGATGGGCTTAGCGAGGCACTGTCGGGCAAGAAAACGCCTGCCGCTTCTTTGCCGTCAAACTCGGTCTTGCGGTTGCGCCATACACCATCAGCGTTGCGCTCCAGCAGTTTGTGTGACGCCGCCAGTTCACCTTCGAGACTGGGTTTTGCCAACTCCTTATCAAGCAAGTTAGCAAGCGCTTTGAGTTTGGGTTCGCTTCGTGTAAAGCGATGCGACACTGCAGCTGTCATGCGCTGTGTGTCTTTTTTCAGCGCATCGCTTTGACTTTCCAGGATACTGCGCTGTGCGTAGATGGATACCAGAGCTGTTCCCGGCACCACCGTCAGCAAGATGCTGGCGGTAACGATTAAAACAATTTTGCGTCCAAGTCTCATTGAGCTAAAGCTTTGTGTGCCACGGCGTTTCAACTGCCTGTGGTTAAGTATGACACGGGTTCTGGCCGTCAAGCGACTTTGACCTGCGCTGTTTGAGTATCCGTAGTCGCAGCCAGTTGTGAGTGCGCCTGCTCAAATCGATTATGGGCAGTGATAGGCGCAGTCGTTACCCGCGGTGCGCCTCAATCGCCGCTGCAGTCACTCACCAAATGATGTGCTGAGCACCTCAAAGACCGGTGCTGGGATATGCCGAGGTCGAAGTACGGTCCGGAGGACGCGGATCCCAGTCTGCTTTGAGCGGTGAGCGCCTGATGCCGACGATGTGCCCTCAAATCCCGGGCCACCGACAGCTGCAACGCGGATATCCAATCCCATTCTGGAACTCGGGATATGTTCAAAAAAAGTTGGAGGTTTAGTTTGCTGGGCCAACGCACAGAAAACTGCCGCTACAGTTTCATCCAGACCCACAACCCGGCAAGCAAAACCGGCTGGTGCAGCATGTAGTAGACAAGGCTCCAGCGACCCAGGCTAGCAACGGGCTTCAGGGCTTGCGGTACCGCAATAAAGCCGCCTGTGGGGTAGCGGGCGATGAGCCACTGAGTTGCCGCCATTCCCCACCATATCACCCCCAACCAGGGAAAAATCGGCACGAAATCTTCCGCAATGGGCTTGGCGCTGATCAGGCCCAGCCAGTTGAACGTTTTTTCATTCAAAAAACCAAGCTCAGCCCAGGTAGATATTGCGTGAGCCGCTATCAATGGCATAGCAATTGCCGCCAGACCCAAGGGCCACAGCCAGCGGCCCCAACCGGCAGTCAAGCGCGCAACCAGGAGCATGACAGCCATGCCATGCAGAACACCAAAATAGATGTAGCTTTTGGGAAACATAAGGGCCGAGCCCACCGAGACCAGCAAGGCGCATCCCGCAATTTGCATCCATCGCCGCCAAAACCGTTTCCAGGTTTGCCCCTGCTGCAGGGCAATGGCCTGCCCGGCACCTGCACACAGCAAAAAAGTGCTCAAAATCAAGGTGCGTTGCAAGGTCCAAAACGGGTCGGCGTAGAAATTCTGCGCAATCAAGCCCGCATTGGCCAAATCAAAGCAAAAGTGGAACACGGTCATCCACACCATGGCCAGGCCACGAAGCAAATCTACCGATTCCCAGCGTTGTTGTTGCATGGCCAAAGTGTAAGCAAGGCCGATAATCGCAGCCTTATGTCATTGCCTGATTTTCAACTGGAGTTACTGGCCCCTGCGCGGGACGCGCAGATTGGCATGGAAGCCGTCAACCACGGCGCGGACGCGGTCTACATCGGTGGGCCCGGCTTTGGGGCGCGCTCCAGCGCGGACAACAGTGTGCAAGACATTGCCAAACTGGTGCAACACGCCCACCGGTTTAACAGCCGCATTTTTGTCACCCTCAATACGATTTTGCGGGACGACGAACTGGAGCCTGCCCGCAAGCTGGCCTGGCAACTGTATGACGCAGGCGTGGACGCGCTGATCATTCAGGACATGGGGCTTCTGGCAATAGACATGCCGCCCATCCAACTGCATGCAAGCACCCAAACCGATATACGCACCCCGCAGAAAGCCCGCTTTCTGCAGGACGTGGGACTTTCGCAGATCGTTCTGGCACGCGAACTCACGCTGGAGCAAATCGTCGCGATCCGCTCAGAGCTGGACCCCGAGCGCTGCACCTTAGAGTTTTTTGTCCACGGCGCCTTGTGTGTGGCCTACAGCGGCCAGTGCTACATCAGCGCGGCCCATACCGGGCGCAGTGCCAACCGCGGCGAATGCAGCCAGGCCTGCCGCCTGCCCTACCAGGTGGTGGATTCAGCAGGTCGCTTTGTGGCGCACGACAAGCATGTGCTGAGTATGAAAGACAACAACCAGAGTGCCAATCTGGCAGCTCTGGTAGATGCGGGTGTTCGAAGCTTCAAGATTGAAGGCCGCTACAAGGACATGGGCTATGTGAAGAACATCACTGCCCACTACCGCAAGCTATTGGACGAACTCATCGAGGCACGGCTGCACTCCGATGCACCGCTCACCAGCTCCAGCAGCGGCACCACGACGTTCTCCTTCACCCCCGACCCCGATCAGAACTTCAACCGTGAGTTCACGGACTACTTTGTGCAAGGGCGCAAAGACGACATTGGCGCCTTTGACAGCCCCAAGAACCCGGGACAGCCAATTGGCTATGTGACCCGGGTCAACGCTGACAGCGTGGAACTCGAACTCTCGGACCGAAGCAAAACACTGAGCAACGGCGACGGCCTGTGCTACTACGACCTGCAAAAGGAACTGGTGGGCATGGCCATCAACCGGGCTGAAAGCCTCAGTACCGGAAAAAGCGGAAACAAGGGCCTGTGGCGGGTGTTTCCCAAAGATGCGGTCTCTGGCCTGAAAGACCTGCGCAAAGGCGTGGAAGTCAACCGCAACCGCGATGTGAACTGGACACGCGTGATGGAGAAGAAGTCCAGCGACCGGCGCATTGGCGTCTGGGCGCAGTTGGTGGAAACGCCTTCGGGCATGGCGCTCACTGTGACCGATGAAGACGGTTTCTCCGCCACGGCAAGCACCAGCCTTCCCCATGAGTTAGCCAAGGACGGCGTGGCCGGTCTGGAGTCGCTCAAGGGCCACATCGGCAAGATGGGCAACACCATCTTTGGAGCGCTGGATGTGCAGATCGACTTCCAACAGCCCTGGTTTGTACCCGCCTCAGTGATCAACCCCCTGCGGCGCGAGGCCCTGGAGTCTCTGGAGCGCTCCCGTGCAAGGGGATTCGATCGCTTGCCGCGAGGCGTTGCTGTCGAGCCTCCTGTTCCCTATCCCGACGACACGCTCACCTACCTGGCCAATGTGTTCAACCAGGCAGCGCACGGTTTTTATGCAAAACATGGGGTGAAGGTGATTGCCCCAGCTTACGAGGCCGTACAGGAACTCGGCGAAGTGAGCCTGATGATCACCAAGCACTGCGTGCGCTTTTCTTTGAGCCTGTGCCCGAAGCAGGCCAAGGGTGTGACCGGTGTGCAAGGTCAGGTGAAAGCCGAACCGCTGCAACTCATCAATGGCAAAGAGAAACTAACCCTGCGCTTTGACTGCAAGCCCTGCGAGATGCATGTGGTGGGAAAAATGAAAACCAGTGTGGCCAACCAAAGCCGCAAGGAACTACTCAATGCGGCGCAGGGTGCCCCCCTGCAATTTCACAAGAAACGACCACAGCAGGAGTTTGGTCACTGAGGGGAGGCAGACTCCGCCAGGTCACAGAGTCGCACGCAATCCCGCCCGGCCTCCTTGGCCCTGTACATCGCTTCGTCCGCACATTTGGTGAGTTCCACCGCATCGGTGCCGCTCTGGGGGTACACCGCAATCCCGATGCTGCAGGAGATATGCATTTCCTCGCCACCCAGGTCAATGGGCTGCTTGAGCGACAGGCGAATTTTTTCGGCCAGCTCGAAGATGGAGTCAGACTCATGGAGCTGCGCCAGCAAAAGCACAAACTCATCGCCACCAACGCGACCCACTGTATCCGTGGCCCTGACACTGGTCTTCAGCTGATCAGCTACCCATTTCAGTACCAGATCACCCACTCCATGCCCGTGCCTGTCGTTGATGGGTTTGAACCCATCGAGGTCCAGAAAAAGCAAGGCAAACTTCCCGCCCTGACGCTTGGCCCGGGCCAGTTCCTGGCTTAAACGGTCGTCGAAAAGCGCGCGATTGGGAAGCCTGGTGAGCGGGTCCAACTGGGCCATGATGCGAATTTCTTCCGTCATTTGGGAAGCAAGGTTCAAGGCCCTGGCTCGGCCATTGATCATCATCCAGGCCAGTAACGCCAGCAGCCCACTCAGTACCGAGCCTGCCAGAGCCATCTCGGCGGCGGCACTGCGCCCGTACTGCTCATGAAAGGCAGCTTGGGTACGCAAAGACAGAGTCCAATGGTGCCCTGCCACGACCATGTATTCGTTGGCATGGAGCAAAATCAAACTGTTGGATGCCTCTACGGAGTTCGGGGTCGAGCTGTATAGCAGGGTAGCTTCGCTGATTTCTGTGCCGTCATACATGGAGAGTGACAGGCCCGGTGACTGGCCCCCGTACAAACTGGCCATGAAGACATTCATGTGGAAGGAAGCGTAAACCCAACCCACCAGATGGGCGCGGCGCTGCTGCAGGCTATCGCGCGGCTTGTCAGATGCATAAACCGGCAAGTACATGACAAACCCCGGAGGGGCGACATCACTGCCATCCACCTTTAATTTGACTTTGCCTGAAATGGCCGCCATGCCGGAATCGCGGGCCCTCTCCATGGCGATGCGACGGGTAGAGTCAGCCCACACGTCGCTGCCAGGCGCGGCCCGGTTCCGGCCTATGTAGGGCTCCCTCTGCACGATGGGTGCATAGAAATCACGCAATCCCCCGGGCTCCAGGCGGTAGTTTGGAAATCCGGCTGTACGCATCGAAGCAATGTGCTCTGGTCGACGCTCCTCAGACACCCATTCGACAATGCCAATGGCCTGGATACCAGAAAAGTTGGCATCCAGTTGCAGCGCCTCGACGTAGTTGTGGACGGCATCGCGATTGCGCAAATCCGTAACAGCAAACAAGGATTGCACTCCACGAAGCATCTGCTCATAGCCTTGAACCTGCTGCTCAATGCGACTGACGGTTTCTCGCAGCGAGAACTCGAATTGCGAGCGCACAATCTTGCGGCTTATTTGCCGCTCATGGTCCCATACAAACCCGGTCACACCCAGCATCACCACCAAGATGATCCAGGGAAAGATTTGCGAGAAAACGCGACTGGCAGCGCTTCTTGCAGGTAAAGGCGACATGTCGGCTGACAAGCTAGAAGTTCACCAGGCTGGCAGCCAGATCGGGTTTGAAGTACTTCTCAAAAATACGCCGCATGGTTCCGTCACTGCGCATGGCGTTTATCAGCGTGCGCCATTGGTCCTGCTGGTTGGACGACAGAGCTTTCTTGGACATGATGACGCCATGCGGAACCGCCGGGTCACTGAACTCCAGAATGGTGCTCATCTCCCGGATTTTCTTTTCCTCCAGAGCGGGGAAATCAAAGGGCTCGATGATCATGGCATGTATCTGCCCCTGCAGGAGCGTCTGGTAAAGAGGCCCAAGACCACCAGCATGGCTGATGCGGTTGGCCGCCTGCAACTTGTCCACCATTCGGTTGGCCGATTCGCTGTATCGGAAACTGCGAATCACGCCCAATTGAAGCTTGTCGTCACTCTCGAAGCCAGCGATATTTTTTACACCGGCATCGTTGCGAACCAAAAGGTAGTACTTGTTGCTGAAGTACCAGGCAAAACTGGCAAACTTGTCGCGGTCTGCATTGGTGATACCCGAAAGACTCATGTCCAGGGCACCGGACTCGATCAGCTGCCAGATTCGGGCACGCGGCATCAGGCTTACCACCACTTTGCAGCCGCTTCGGCGAATCAGTTCATCGGCTACGTCTTTGTCGATGCCCGTGTCTTTTTCAGCTGAATACAACAGTCCGTGATCGTGCAAAGCCAGGGTGTAGGTCCGCGAGCAATCCATCTTGGCTGCGTTGGCACTGCCCAAGAGGCCCAACGCTAAGCAAAAAACAAGAATCAAACGGCCCATCACGAACCTCCTTTGCATCAGTTGACCCATTTACGGGCGTTACGCCAAAGCTGCATCCAGGGGCTGAACTCATTTTTATCCAGTGATGTCCAGCTCATCTGCACATTGCGGAAAACCCGCTCGGGGTGCGGCATCATCGC
>CAJBMJ010000182.1 GCA_903954045.1 uncultured beta proteobacterium
CTCACTGCTATGGATTTATCGGGTCGTGAACGTAGTGGGGGGAGTGGGCTTTCCGAAAAACGGTGCCCCTTTGATGAAAAGCTTGACGGCCTGCCAATGGATGCGCGCAACGACGCCCAGGGTCATGGCCGGATACCGCCATACGGCACGGCGCATGTTGCTAGTGCTAAGTGCCTCCAGTCGTCCACTGACACTGGTCTCAATGAGTGGTCCCTGCGCATCGTCGTAATCAATGCAGGCCACGGTGCGGCTCATCTCGCGGGCCACCATAAAGCGAAAGCGGTAGCTGCCTTCCACCGGACAAAAAGGTGAAACATGGAATACCTTGGTGGCGCGCATCTCAGCACCAAACCGGGGAGCGTCGAGCAAATAGCAGTGGCGCTCCCCGAAAGTGTTATTGACCTCCACCACAATGGCGCGCAAACCGCCGTCCTTGCGGTAGCAGTACCAGAAACTCACAGGCTTGAAGGTAAAGCCCAACACGCGGGGATAGGTATGCAGCCACACTTCCCCGTCAGCATCCTGGATTCCTTCCTTGAGAAGCAAGGCATCGAGCCAGGCCAGAGCCCCACCCGCTTCAGGACTGCGCCCATCGCCATGGTCTTTGTCAAAAAAGCTCAGGGCGGCGAACCGGTTGCGTGCCAGGTTTCCAGGTCCATCGCGTTGGAGGCTGCGCATGGGCAGCATCAAAAAGTAAGTGGGATAGGCAAAGGCATGGCGCCGCGGTTTGAGTCGGGTGTGGCGAACCTCCCCAAAACCAATCAAGGCCTTTGCAGATGGCTGGTTCATGCAGCGGCTCCAGCCAGCGTCGGCAAAATCCGGGCCGCGACATCCAGGCCCGACTTCAATCCGTCTTCGTGAAATCCGTAGCCGGTCCATGCACCACAAAAATAGGTGTTGTGCCGCCCCTGCAGCGCAGGCACCTGGCTTTGGGCGCGGATGGCCGCGAGGTCAAACACCGGATGTGCGTAGTCGAAGCTGCCATGCACCAATTCAGGCGCAATGTCTTGCACTGGATTGAGCGATACCAGCACACTTTGCGCAAACGGCAAAGGCTGCAGCATATTGAGAAGGTAATGCAGGCACACACGGGCACCGTCCTGAGTCGAATCTGCGCTACGTTCGTAGTTCCATGCAGCCCAGGCCCGTCGCTGCTTTGGCAGCACGGACTCGCTGGTGTGCAACACCGCGCGGTTGTCCTGGTAGCGAATGGCCCCCAGGGTGCGTCTTTCCAAAGGCGTTGCATCGGCCAGCAGAGCCAGCGCCTGGTCAGAATGGCAGGCCAGCACCACTTTGTCAAAATGTTCAGTCTGCCCCCTGGAATGAACAGAAACACCGCCGTCCTCTCGCGTCAAGCGTTCTACCGGACAATTCAGGCGTTTATCTGAGATGTGCGCCACAATTTTTTCAACGTAATTTTTGGCACCGCCAGACACCGTCCACCACTGGGGGCGGTTGGTGATCTGAATCAGCCCGTGGTTGTGGCAGAACCGGATCATGGTAGCCACCGGAAACCGCAACATCTGGTCGGTGGGGCAACTCCAGATGCAACCCAGCATGGGCAGGAAATACCAGTCCCTGAATTCGTCTGACAGATGGTGTGTCTGCAAAAAATCCGATAACGGTTGCATCAATTCCGCCTCTGCATTGCGCACCGCGATGTCGGTTGCCAGGCGATTGAAACGGATGACATCGCGCAACATGCGCAGGAATCGGGGGCTTACCAGGTTGGAGCGTTGAGCGAAGACGGTGCTCAGGGAGGAGCCACTCCACTCCAGTGCCTGTTTGCCCCTGATGCCGGGAACTTGCACTGAAAACGACATGTCCGATTTGGCAGTTTGTACTCCCAGCTCGGCAAAGAGTGCTATCAATTGGGGGTAGGTGCGCTCGTTGAAAACCAGAAATCCCGTGTCTACCCCGTGCGTGATAGGCCCCTGGGGCCCGGGCAGGGTGATGTCCACTGTGTGCGTATGGCCACCAAAATAGGAGCCCGCTTCAAAAAGAGTGATGTCGGCCTGGCCCCGCAGACGGTGTGCCACGGAGAGTCCGGAAATACCTGATCCAATGATTGCAATTTTCATGAGTAATAAAACCTATTAGTCAATTTTGTGACCAATTGGTAATTTATTACCTTCATGGGTTATAAAACCATGCGAAAGACATGGTTTATGGCGCAATTCTTTCTGTTGGCTAGGGGCTTTACCAGGGCCGGTCGGAAGACGGAGCCATCGTGAGGGGGAGCAGGCGCTCCAGATTGATTTTGACCTTGACGTCACGGTGCGCCACGCTGGCAATGACGCGGTACTCCCGCAGTCCGGTATCGCGAATGGTGGGCTCCACGGTGGGCAAGCCACTCCGATTGATCAGCACTGCCACCCGCGGAGTAGAGGTGTTGGCGCCGCGCTTGGTAACCACCGCAACTTCGTCGGTGGCAAGCCGAACAAAAGAACCGGGCTGGTATATGCCAACGGCCTTGATGAGCGCTGCTCCGGCCTCATCGACCTGGTGGTTTTCGTCAAAGTAGCAGGCCTGCATGGCTGCGGCCGGGGTGACCGGCTTGCGTGCCACCCGGGGTGCCAATCCCGCAGAAAACATGTCAGCCCGCTGGATAAGCCTTGCCAGTCGCTGGGCTGGCGACTTTAGTCTCAGGGGCCCGGGCGTTTGGCCATGGTGGTCGCGTACCGTTTCGAGCCAGGTGGCATCCGTGACGCCCGCACGCTGCAGCAGGAGGCAAGATGCGTTGGCATGGCCCTCAATCGTTGCCAACTGGTCTGGTGTAGGAGGGTCAAGCTGCATTGCCAAACGGTCCTGCAACTCGGTCATGGACGCATTCATGGTGAGCGCCGCCTTGCACAAAATGGCCTCTACCGGTGAGGGCCAATTGAGTACTTCCCGCGAAGCAAGTCCGCACATCACGCTGACCAGCATGGCGTGGGTAGCGCTGTACATCCGCGGTTCTGTGCCTGAAAGGTGAATCAGGGCAAAAAGGGTGCCGTCGGGGTTGCGTACGGCCTCCCTGTTGAGCTGGCTGTAAAGTCGTTCCAGCCGCTCCAGAAAGGTCTCCGGCGTCCGGTCGCGCAGCAGTGAGTTGCCCTGCTCCTGTAGGTCGAGCCAATCCACACGCTCGTCGCCACCGGTATTGCGCTTTCGCAAAATGTCAGCAGACAGTTTGGATTCGGCAATTTCTCCCAGCGGTTTTTCGTCCCGAACGAGCTTTTGCAGCTGACCCACGTAGGCCCGATGCAGCGCTTCTGCATCGGCAACGTCAATGTACAGTCCGCCGCCGCGGTTGGAAATGTCGATCAGGTCGTCTTTGGATTTAACGACGAACTCTTTTCTGGCCAGCAAAATGCCGTCCTTGTCCACCAGCGGAAAAGGAAGGGGCACTCCTATGCGGATCGATTCAAGACTGACAGGTACAAGGTTCATGGGCGGGAGACGATTATGCATGGCCACTTGCTGAACGAAAGCCCTGAATTGGGGTGCAAGCACGCCCCAGCTATCGGCTGATAGCATTGCAGCCATGCACGATCAGGACTCCTCACCCCATTTCTTGAAGAAAATACGCAAGCGCGGCGACTTGGTTGACGCGCTGCGGGAGCTGCCCAAACCATGGGTGTTTACCAACGGTGTGTTTGACGTATTGCACCGCGGCCATGTGATGTACCTGGCGCAGGCACGGACCTTGGGCGCCAGCCTGATCGTGGCGCTCAACACTGATGCATCGGTTCGCCGACTTGGCAAGGGGGACGACAGACCGCTCAACAACGACGCCGACCGCGCCATCGTGATGGCTGCGCAGGAAGCGGTCAGCCTGGTGACCTGGTTTGAGGAAGATACCCCTGAGAGCATCATTGCTGAAATTCGTCCCGAGTTACTGGTCAAGGGAGGTGATTACGACATGCGAAAACTTCCGGAAACTGCCTTGATAGAGAGTTGGGGGGGACGCGCACTGGCGCTTCCTTTCGTACAAGGCTACTCAACCACCAAGTTGGTGCAGCGCATTCGGGCAGGTTGAATGCGCACGCCCACAGAAGCTCTCTCTGTCGTGCGGGTGTTGCCCGAAGACGATTCCCTGCGGATGCTGTTGCACAACGAGGTACATGCCCGCCCTACACCCCTGATTCGCATGCCCGCGCTCATAGCTTTTGTGGCGGTACTCAATGGTGGCATCTCACGTGAACAGGAGTTGGAACACTTGCGTCTCCTGCCTGGGCAAGAGGGCCTGATGCTGGATCGGCTCTCGGAAAACTTTCTGCGACTGACATTGGAAACTTGCTCGGTGAAATGGGAGCGTCATACCGAATTCACGCGCTACACCGTGGTTCAGACCATGCCAGAGGAGGTGTTGCTCGGAGCACAAGAGCCACAGCTAATCTCGCTAATAGCCGTAAACGCCCAATGGTTGCAGGGCATTCCGGGGCGCGTTATTTGTGCCATTGAACTGGCCATGCTGCATGGTGATCTGGATCAGCCGGGTTCTACCCTCGAGTTGGCGCGGCGCTGGTTCGGCGGGCGTCCTGTAGTCGCCTCCTTGATGGGTAGCAATGGTCATTCTTTTGCCATGACCGACTTTCACGTGCACGACGATGGTTTTGAGCGCATGCTCGTGGTCGCACCGAGCGGCACTCCGGACACCCGTCCGGGCCGTATTGCGCAGCGTCTGTTTGAAATAGAAACTTACCGCATGATGGCGTTAAGGGGTCTGGTCGTAGTCAAGGATATTGGCTCGATGCTCACACAATCGGAGCAGGCCCTGGCAGAAATAACCACCCGCCTCGAGGGCAAGGTGGAGTCTGATCCTCAATTGCTTGAGGCACTGGTCGCCTTGGCTGCTGGGGTAGAGCGTGCCATTGCCCTGCACAACTTCCGCTTCTCGGCAACACGGGCCTACAAGTCGCTGGTAGACCAAAGAATCAACGAACTGCGCGAAAAAATAATTCCCGGCCATCAGACCATTGGCGAGTTCATGCAGCGCAGGCTTTCTCCTGCTATCGCTACCGTAGCGGCCACTGAACGGCGCTTGACATCCTTGTCGCAAAGAATATCCAGGACCAGTGCGCTGCTGAGAACCAAGGTGGATATTGCGACCGAAGAACAAAACCAGTTGTTGCTGGAAAAACTGACCCGTGGGCAGGAAATGCAGCTGCGACTCCAAAGTACCGTGGAGGGCCTGTCGATTGCGGCGATCTCTTATTACGTTGTGAGCTTGCTGCTTTACGGGGGAAAGGCACTCAAAAGCGCGGGTATTCCTATCAATCCAGAAGTGGCAGCAGGTGCGCTTATTCCTTTGGTCCTGTGGGCTGTTTGGCGAACAACACAAAGCATCCATCGGAAATTTCAATCGAAGCACCTTTCATGACGCAGAACGCCTTGAACACAATCCGGGCGCGCGCGCCAGGCACCCGACCGCGTGTAGCAGTCATTCTGGGTTCTGGTTGGGGTGGCCTGACCCAGCATATTGCCAATCCGGTACGCATTCCCTATGCTGAACTTGAAGGTTTTCCGCAAGCCACCGTAGAGGGTCATACCGGGGAGTTGTGCCTGGGGCGCATAGGTCAGCAAGAAGTGGCCGTCATGAGCGGACGCAAACATGGATACGAAACAGGCGCCGTCGATGGGATGAAGGTTCCATTGCAGGTGCTCAAAGCCTTGGGTTGCGCTGTGCTGGTGCAGACGAATGCGGCTGGAAGTTTGCGCGAGCAAATGCTACCGGGCAGCTTGATGCTGCTCTCTGATCACATCAATTTCTCGCAGCGTTCTCCATTGGTTGGAGAGTCTGGCTCGGCGCGATTTGTCAGTATGGTCAATGCCTATGACGCTGAACTGCGTGCGCATGCCAAACAAGCTGCACAGCAACGCGGAATTACCCTGCATGAGGGGGTGTATGCCTGGTTCTTTGGCCCCCAATTTGAGACGCCTGCAGAAATTCGCATGTCCATCCAGCTAGGCGCAGATGCCGTAGGCATGAGCACCGTACCCGAAACGATTTATGCAAGGTATCTGCAAATGCGTGTGCTTGCTTTCTCACTGATCACCAATATGGCGGCAGGCTTATCGAACGAGCAATTGAGCCACACGCATACCCTGTCTCAGGCTGAAGCCGCAGGAGAGATGGCCAGTGGATTTCTGGCAGAAGTAGTCAGGTCTTTGCAGCTTCTGCCTTCTTGAGAATCACATAGAGTTCGTCTTTAAGCATCAGTTTCTTTTTCTTGAGCGTCTCTATTTCTTCGCGAGTAGCCGGTTTGAGATGGGCTTCCATGTTCTTGATGTCCTGATCGAGCTGATTGTGGCTCTCGAACAGGCGAGCGAAATGGAGGTCGGAACTTTTTAGCCGGGAGATCAGGTCGCGGTATTCAGGAAACATGGGGACTCCTTATTTTTTGAGCGAGGACATTTTTATTGATTGGTCAGAATCGGACTTGCAATGCCCTGTTAATGGCATGAACGGGTCAAAAAGGGAAGCGTTCCAGGGCATTTCGTCATGGCAGTCAGGTCACAAAAGGCTGAAAACGGCTGACCACACAGCCAACCCGGCCTCTTGCTCTTTGGTGACGAGTCCAATGTCCAACTGGGTTGGTTCTTCGTTCAGCCGGGCGCGGTGCTGTATCTGGCGCAGGGCCCGGTAGGCCTGCGCCGCGTTTTCGCCAATATTGCTCTTGAGCAGCCCACAGGTCTGGGCGCGCTGTAGCAGCGCAATGTTGCCTACGTTGGCCAGCAGCTCAGGGTGATTGCAGCCTTGGGACAACACCAGAAACTGAACCACAAACTCGATGTCCACCATGCCGCCCGGGCTGTGCTTGACATCGAACTGGTGATCTTTCTCGGCATGGGCTGCCCTCACCTTGGCGCGCATGTCCACGATTTCCTTGCGAAGACCGTCGGTGTCACGCGGTGTGACGATGACAGCTTCCCGTACCCTGTCAAAACGCGCGTGCAGCTCAGGTGTGCCCAACACACAGCGGGCCCGGGTCATGGCCTGATGCTCCCATGTCCAGGCCGTATTGCTGCCGCGCTGCTGTTGGTAGTTGGCGTAAGAGGTAAAGGTGGTTACCAGCATGCCTGAACTGCCATTGGGGCGCAAAGCGGTATCAATTTCGTACAGGTCCCCTTCCCCGGTTTTTACCGTAAGCCAGTTGATCAGCTTGCGAACCAGCGCGGCGTAGACCTCACCCGCCCTGTCGTCGTCGTCGTCATACACGAATACGATGTCCAGATCGCTGCCGTAACCCAACTCCTTGCCACCGAGCTTGCCGTAGGCAATGATGGCAAAGCGATGCTCAGGCCTGTGCTTGTTCTTCAGCCGTTCCCAGCACCATCGAGCGGTCGTGCGCAGCACACTCTCAGCCAGTGCGCTCAGATCATCAGCCACTTGCTCTACGGTCAGTTGGCCCTCTACATCACGTGCCAGTGTTCGAAATACCTCGGCATGGTGGGCGCGTCGCAAAAGATTGAGCAAGGCCTCGTCATCGTCCTCTCCACTGGATTGCAGGGCGGCGCGGCGGCTCTCCAGTTCCTGCTCAAACTCGGTCGCGTCAAATCGCTCTTCCAGCATGGAGCTTCCTGCCAACTCGTCAATCACGCCAGGGTGCTTGAGCAGGTAGCGGGCAGGCCAGCGAGCCGCGCCCAGCATATGCAGCAGGCGTTCGTGTACCTTGGGTCGTTCCAGAAGCAGGGCGAGGTAACTTTCACGGCGCAGCAAGGGCTCGATCCAGTCTGCCAGTCGTACAGCAGAGTCTTCACTTACGCGGCCATCTGCTACCCATTGCGCGGTGCGCAGCACCAGACGCCCCAGCCTGGCTCGGGATTCCTCCCGGAGTGCCAAAACCCGCGGATGATCGCGCCAGCTCGACACGCGGTCCCTGAAAGGGCCCTGCAGCTGGGCCAGCAGACCATCAAAATCATTGCCATCAAAAACAGGCTTACCGGCGCAGCCCTTGCAATCCTGCTGCGCTCCGCCCAGCAAGGCATCAAATTCCTGAGCCACCAGTTCCCGATGCGAGTCCAGTTCAGACAAAAAGGCGCAGGTATCGGAAAAATCCAGCGTCTTGGCGACCCAGGCCAGATCTGCGTCCTGCGTCGGAAGCATGTGGGTTTGCTGGTCATCCAGGTACTGAATGCGGTGTTCCACACGGCGCAAGAACACATAGGCTTTTTCCAGTGCCTCTGCCGTGGCTTTAGGCATCAGGCCCGCGGCTGCGATTCGGCTGAGTGCGCTGACTGTGGGCCGTGTACGCAGTTCCGGGAACTGGCCACCACGCACTACCTGCAACAACTGCACGGTGAACTCGATTTCGCGAATGCCCCCGCGGGAGAGTTTCACATCGTTGCTACGCTCCGGGTGCCCGGCACTGCGCCGACCCGCGTGCTCCCTGATCTGGCGATGCAGGATGCGCAGAGAATCAAAAACGTTGTAGTCCAGATAGCGTCTGAAAACAAAGGGCACAACGATGCTGCGCAAACTGAGCGAACAGGCCGAGCCCACGGCGCTGGCGGGCGCAACGACCCGGCTTTTCAGCCAGGCAAACCTTTCCCATTCGCGACCCTGTACATGGAAGTACTCCTCCAGTGCCCCCAGCGATACGGCCGGTGGGCCCGAGTTGCCGTTGGGTCGTAGCGCCAGGTCCACTCGAAAAACGAAACCATGTTCGTTGGAGTCGCCTACCAGGGCGTAAATCGCGCGTACCAGTTTGCCAAAGTATTCCTGGTTGGAAATGCGCCTGCGCCCGTTGGCATCACCCGCCGTGTCCCCGTCCTGGTCGTAGATGTAAATCAGGTCAATATCGCTGGATACATTGAGTTCGCGGGCGCCGAGTTTTCCCATGCCCACGATACACAGCTCGCAGCGCGACCCTTGAGAATTTAGGGGTTCTCCATGGGCCAGGTCAAGAACCTTGGAGGCCTCGCGGTAACTGATATCCAGCGACCACTCAGCCAATTCGGTCATGGCAAGAGTTACACCCTGCAGTGGTGCGTTGGCATCACAGTCCAGGCAGGCCAGACGCTCGAGGACCAACTGGCGTGTGGTGCGAAGTGCCACAGCAACCGTGGCACCCTGGGCAGTCAGCAGATCAAAAACCTGCTGCAGATGTTCTCGGGTGGGAAGTCCGTCTGGCAACAAATGGAGTTGGTCTGCGTATCGGCGTCGAATGCGCTGCACAAAACGCGCCTCCTGTGCTCTGTCCTGTGTCGCGATGCGGGTCATAATTCCTGCCATAGATACCATCGAACGAGATTTGACTTGTCCCAGACTCCCACACCTCTGCTCAAAGCCTTTGCGGCATTGACGCGCGGTGCATTGTGGTTGTTGGCCCTAGGATGGATCACGGTAGGGTTGTTCTGGGGGGGCTTGCATTTTCTGATTGTGCCGCGAATTGGCGAGGTGCGTCCCTGGCTAGAGCAACAGGCCTCCACCACATTGGGCATTACGGTTCGCATTGGCGATATCCGTGCCAGATCCAACGGGCTGATCCCGTCGTTCGAGCTGACGGATGTCAGACTGCTGGATTCATTGGGCAGAGAGGCCTTGCATCTGCCTGCCGTGTTGGCCGCCCTGTCTCCGCGCTCCGCTCTGGGACTGGGGTTTGAGCAGCTGTACATAGACGGCCCAGCGCTCGATGTGCGCCGTGACAAGGAAGGACGTTTGTGGATTGCCGGTTTTGTTTTGCCCGAGACGGATGCCAAAGACGGATCTGCTTCCGACTGGATCTTCTCGCAGACCGAATTGGTCGTGCGCCACGGGACCTTGCGTTGGAACGACGAATTGCGTAATGCGCCTGAATTGGCGCTGCACGATGTTGATTTTGTATTGCGCAACCGCCTCAATACCCATTCTTTGCGTATTGATGCCAGCCCCCCCGCGCATTGGGGTGAGCGTTTCGGACTCACCGGCGTTTTCAAGCAACCCCTGCTGTCACGCAGCAAAGGCAATTGGAGGGAATGGCAGGGGCAGCTCTACACCCACTTCACCCAGGTCGATCTGGAAAAGTTACGCCCCTACGTCGACATGGGGATCGAAGTGGCCCAAGGCTCGGGCTCATTGCGCACCTGGACGCAGGTCAACCAGGCAGAAGTAACCAGCATCACAGCGGACGTGGCCCTGGCAGGCGTCAGTGCCAAGTGGAGTTCGCAGCTCGATGCTCTGGCAATGGACTCGGTGTCAGGGCGCCTTGGCGCCAAGCGGCTCGAAGGAGGGTACGAATTCACGACCGAGTCGCTGGCCTTTACGACTCAGGATGGCCTGCACTGGCCTGGGGGCAATGTGCGTCTGGCCTGGTTCGAAGCGGTGAATCGTTTGCCCGCGCGCGGCGAATTCAGTGCAGACCGCCTGGATCTGACTGCTATGGCAGCCATCGCACGGCGTTTGCCGCTGGACGACAAAGTGCATCGTGCAATACAAGCGGTAGCCCCCAAGGGTCTTGTGGAACAAATGCAGGCCTCCTGGCAGGGTGACGTGTCTGACCCAGAGCGCTTTACCGCCAAAGGGCGCGTCAACGGGCTGTCCGTAGCATCACAAAGCTTGTCGCCCCTTACGCCAGGTTTTCAGGGCGTGAATCTTGACTTTGACATGAATCAGGTGGGCGGCAAGGCCACAGCGTCCATGGTGTCGGGTAGCCTGGAATTCCCGCAAATTTTTGAAGAGGCACGCATTCCCTTTGACCAGCTCAATGCGGACTTGCAATGGAAGGTGGATGGACAGCGACTTCAAGTCAAAGTGCCGAGCCTGCGATTCTCCAATGCGGACGCCCAAGGCGAGTTGCAGCTCACTTGGCAAAGCGGTGACCCCCCCCAGGATGCAGCCCGGATTGACAGCCCCCTGGGTCTGCTGGATTTGCAAGGAACGCTGAGCCGGGGGGATGCAAAAAGGGTGTTTCGCTACTTGCCATTGGTGCTGGACAAAGAGGTTAGGGACTATGTGCGCGAGGGGGTTGTCAGTGGTTCGGCGACAGATGTGAAGTTCAAGGTCAAGGGAGATCTGGACAAGTTCCCGTATGCCGATGCCAAGCAAGGAGACTTCCGCATCTCTGCCGACATCAAGAACGCCACCTTCGCCTTTGTCCCCGGTTTTCTGTTACCCAAGGAAAGTCTGCCGTGGCCGGTACTCAACCAGTTATCCGCAACGCTGGTGATCGAACATGACACCTTGCAAGTGAAAGATGCGAAGGGCCTGTTGGCTGCCACCGGGATTCAGATTGGCAAAGCCAGCGGCGTGATTGACAAGCTGTACGACGCCGCCATCCTGACGGTGAACGCCGAAGCCAAGGGGCCCTTGCCCGACATGCTCGCAGTTGTCAGCAACTCTCCGCTGGGCGCCCTGACCGGCAAAGTGCTGTCCCGCGCGGTTGCCACTGGTGGGGCGGAGTACCGGTTCAAGACGGCTTTTCCTCTTGCGGCACCTGAGAAAGCAACCGTATTGGGAGCGGTTACTTTGGCAGGCAATGACCTGTGGTTGTTTCCTGAAGTTCCGCGTTTGACGCGCTTGCGCGGTGCGCTGACCTTCAACGAAAGCGGCTTTGCAGCTTCCGGCGTGCAGGCCCGTGCGCTGGGCGGGGAGGTGCGGTTTGACGGAGGCTTGAGCGTGGGCACGGGCAAGGGCACAACCAATCTGTTGCGCGTCCAGGGAACTGCAACTTCAGATGGCTTGCGTCAGGCCAGGGAGTTGGGCTTTGCGTCCCGTCTGGCAGCGTACGCCAACGGTTCGAGCAGCTATACCGTTAATGTGGGATTGCGCTCGGGGGTTCCTGAGATCGCTATCGTCACCAGTTTCAATGGCATGGCCCTGAATCTTCCGGCTCCGTTTTCCAAATCGGCCGATAGCACGCTTGCGACGCGGCTGGAAACCACGGTGCTCAAGGGCCCCGCTGTGGGGGGAGTTGCGGTCCAGGATCAGTGGCAACTGGATGTTGGTAGATGGGCCAGTGCGACCTATCAACGCGACATTTCCGGCGTTGAGCCGCGGGTGCTACGTGGTGCCATTGCGGTGGGTCTGACCGGCGATGAGCAGGCCCCCATGCCCACGTCCGGAGTGGTGGCCAATATCAATGCGCCCCAAGTAGACCTGGATGCCTGGGACAAGGTGGTGACCGAGGTATCAGGTACGGATGTTTCGGGCTCCGGGTCGACCGGCATGGCGTATATGCCCAGCAGCATGGCTTTCCGGTCCAAAGAGTTGATGGCTGGAGGTCGAAAACTCAACAATGTGGTGGTGGGGGGCGCACGGGACGGTCAAATCTGGCGGGCCAATCTGGACGCTACCGAACTGGGGGGCTATGTGGAGTACCGCCAGTCCTCCGGCCCCAACGCGGGGCGTCTGTATGCCCGGTTGGCACGATTGTCGATTGCCCAAAGTGCTGCACAGGACGTGGAAAACCTGCTCGATGAACAGCCCACCAGTATCCCGGCGCTCGATGTGGTGGTGGAAGATTTTGAATTGCGCAGCAAGAAGCTGGGGCGTCTTGAAATTGAGGCCGTCAATCTGGCGGCAGTGGGTGCGCCCCGCGATGTTGCACGGGAATGGCGCTTGAACCATTTCAATATCATCACGCCCGAAGCGGTCTTTACGGCAGGCGGGAATTGGGCAACTGTGGCGACTCCTGCATCAACAGGTACGACACGTAGCGTGCGAGAGCGGCGTCGCACTTCGCTCAACTTCAAGCTTGACATCGCAGATGCAGGTAATTTGTTGCAGCGTTTTGGCATGGTGGGCGTGGTCAGCAAAGGCAAAGGCAGGATTGAAGGCCAAGTCGGCTGGATGGGTTCTCCCATTACATTGGATTACCCCTCCATGGGGGGGAGTTTTTATGTCAATGTAGAAACAGGCCAGTTTCTGAAAGCCGACCCCGGCATCGCCAAATTGCTGGGTGTGCTGAGCCTGCAATCGCTGCCCAGACGCTTGGTGCTGGATTTTCGAGATGTATTCAGCGAAGGGTTTTCATTTGACTTTGTTCGGGGCGATGTCACCATTGAGCACGGCATTGCGCGCACCAACAACTTGCAGATGAAGGGAGTCAATGCGGCGGTGCTGATGGAAGGTCAGGCCGATATTGCCAGGGAAACCCAGTTGCTCAAGGTGGTGGTGGTGCCCGAGATCAACGCAGGAAGCGCATCCCTGATTGCCTCTGCCATTAACCCATTGGTGGGTTTGACCACCTTTTTGGCCCAGGTTATTCTTCGCCGCCCCTTGATCGAGGCCGCAACGCAGGAGTTTCAGATCGATGGAACCTGGGTGGACCCTCGGGTGACGCGGGTGAGCCACAAAGGCGCAGCCGAGCCGGTTTTGCAGGAGCAGAAATGATAATTGCAGCCATTCAGATGGTGTCCAGTGGAGACCGGGACGACAACTTGAATCAAGCCCAAGACTTGCTGAGGCAGGCAGCAGCCCAAGGTGCGGAGTTGGCCGTGTTGCCGGAATATTTTTGCCTTATTGGTAAGCAGGATGGCGACAAACTGGCCATTCAGGAACCCTGGGGAAGCGGCCCCATACAGCAGCTGCTGGCCGATACCGCTCGGGAATTGGGAATCTGGATCGTCGGCGGTACCCTGCCTCTGACGGCCAATCTGGTGGACCGGGTGTTCAACAGCACCTTGGCCTACGACCCGCTGGGGCAATGTGTGGCCCGTTACGACAAAGTGCACCTGTTTCGGTTTGACAATGGCGTGGAGCGCTATGACGAATCACGGGTGCTGGAGCCTGGCCACACACCAACCCGGTTCGCGTTGCCCTCGCGCGACGGCCATGTGTGGCAGGTGGGCTTAAGTGTCTGTTATGACCTGCGCTTTCCAGAGCTGTACCGTGCCTATGCCAAAGACGGGGTAGACCTGATTCTGGTGCCTAGCGCATTCACGCACACCACCGGTCAAGCACACTGGGAGGTGCTGCTTCGGGCCCGCGCCATCGAGAACTTGAGTTTTGTGGCCGCAGCCGCACAGGGTGGCGTGCACCCCAATGGCCGTCAGACCTGGGGTCAATCCATCGCCATCGACCCCTGGGGCGTGGTTTTGGGAGAGCTGGCGCAGGGCCCGGGTGTAGTGTTGGCCGAGCTAGATGCCAGCTTGCTAAGGCAAAGGCGGACCCAACTTCCTGCCTTGGATCATCGGGTTTTGTAGAGCCTTGATGCTATGAATATGAAAGCGGTTCGTGCATGTTTCATAAGGGCTACAGCCCTATTTGTCACTCTGTTCCTAGTGGGCTGTGGCAGCGTACCGATGGTGTCCGCAACGGCCCCGGCCCCGCCCGCCAGAACGGCTCCAGCAACGGTTGTCAGCCCCCCGGTTTCGGCTGCGGTAATCGTTCAGGGCAAGAGCCGCTGGGTTGCTGTGCCATGGTCAGACTTGCCGGGTTTCTCGGAAGACACGCTGTTTGAGGCCTGGAATGCCTGGATCAAAAGCTGTGAAAAAGCCGCGCCACCTTGGCAATCTCTTTGCGGTGAAGTTCGTCGCCTGAGCATCTCGGACGATCAGGCCCAGCGTGCCTGGATGCTGGAGCGACTGCAGCCGTACCGCGTAGAAAGCGAGGTGGGCGACAGCACTGGCCTGCTGACCGGATATTTTGAACCTTTGCTGGAAGCCAGTCGTATGCCTGGAAACGGGTTCAACGTCCCGCTGTACCAGCCACCCCATGGGCTGGGTCAACGCAAACCCTGGTTCACACGACAGGAAATGGACAACTTGCCCGAAGCACAGGCAGCCTTGCAAGGCCGGGCCATTGCCTACTTGGCCGACCCGGTAGATGCTCTGATTTTGCAGATTCAGGGTTCGGGGCGCATCCGTATCGCCCAGCCTGATGGGAGCCAGCGATGGACCCGCTTGGCGTTTGCCGCTACCAACGATCAGCCTTATCGCAGTGTGGGGCGCTGGTTGCTCGACCAGGGGCTTGTACGGGACGCGTCCTGGCCCGGTATCAAGGCTTGGCTGGCGCAAAATCCCCAGCGTGTGCAAGAGCTGCTTTGGAGCAATCCCCGTGTCGTGTTTTTTCGCGAAGAAGCCCTTTCAGAGCTGGACGCAGCTTTTGGACCCCGCGGTGCTCAAGGCGTGGCACTGACGCCGGGGCGCTCGATTGCGGTGGATCCTCTGAGCATTCCCTACGGCACCCCGGTCTGGATGGCGTCCCAGGGCCCCCAGACCAGTTTGCAAAAGCTGGTGTTAGCCCAGGACACAGGCAGTGCCATCACTGGCGCAGTGCGCGCCGACTACTTTGCCGGTTGGGGTCCGCAGTCAGCAGATTTGGCGGGGCGGCTGCGACAACCGTTACAGTTATGGGCGCTGTGGCCAAAATAGGGCCGCTAGAAGTTACTATGGCACTTCGTTTTATGGATCGGATGACATCATGAGCAAAACATCGGCAATGCGGGATATTGATGAGCGCACCAACCTGGCGGGCAACAGCATGTTTGAACTGTTGCTCTTCCGCTTGGGCGAGGCAGCGGGAACCCAAAAGCGGGAACTGTTCGGCATCAACGTGTTCAAGGTGCGTGAAATCATGGTCATGCCGGAGATCACCGCCATGGTCAACGCACCGCCAACGGTCATGGGTGTTGCCAATATTCGTGGCCAGATGATTCCTGTGGTCAACCTGCCCATGATCACAGGCTGCAATCCCACCAAGGGACTTGGTATTTTGCTGGTTACCGAATTTGCCCGTACCACGCAGGCTTTTGCGGTAGAAGAGGTCAACGAAATTGTGCGTCTGGAGTGGAAGCAGGTGTTGTCTGCCGAGGGCACCGGCGGTGGTTTGGTCACCAGCATAGCCCGCCTGGACGGCAATGCCGAAAACACCCGATTAGCCCAGGTGCTGGATGTAGAGCAGATCCTGCGCGATGTATTCCCAGAGCAGCACAAGGCCATTGACGAGCAAACAGCCATGCCCAGGGTGTCCATTCCACCTGGCTCGGTGATTTTGGCAGCGGACGACTCTGCGGTGGCCCGCATGATGATCGAGCAAGGCCTGAAGGCCATGAATGTCGACTACATCATGACCAAAACCGGAAAAGAGGCCTGGGACCGGTTGCAGGCCATGCATAGTGAAGCGGTCTCCCATGGCAAGAATATCCGTGACAAGGTTGCGCTGGTACTCACCGATCTGGAAATGCCTGAAATGGATGGCTTTACCCTGACTCGCAACATCAAACACGATCCACGATTCAGCGGCATTCCGGTGATCATCCACTCTTCGCTGACGGGTACCACCAACGAGAGTCATGTCAAGAGCGTGGGTGCGGATGCCTATGTGGCGAAGTTCGTCGCCGAAGAACTCGGTGCAACCATTCGGTCCGTGTTGCACGGCTAATTTGATTGCTTGAACTGCCCCCTGGGAAGGGGGTTTTGCACAGGTGCGACTCGGCGTAGAAGAATTCGCACTACACTTCGCGCTGGCTTGAATCTGCCCTACCCGGGCAGGTCTGATTGTTTGGCGGCCCAAAAGGCCTTCCTCAAAACCACAGGAGACTTCCCACGATGAACGCGCCTCTTTCGCGTGATTTGCCCGAGCACATCCGCAAATCCCTCGCCTCTGTCACTCTCGACGACAAGTACACCCTGGAGTACGGCTCTGCCTTCATGAGCGGCGTCCAGGCTTTGGTTCGCCTGCCCATGCTGCAACGGGTGCGCGACCAGCTGGCTGGTAAAAACACCGCCGGTTTCATCAGCGGGTACCGAGGCTCTCCTCTGGGAACCTACGACCAGTCGCTGCAAAAGGCAGAGAAATACCTGAAGGCGCACCATGTGGTGTTCCAGCCTGGGGTGAATGAGGAATTGGCCGCGACCGCCTTGTGGGGCACGCAGCAATTGGGTTTTGCACCTGCTGGTAGTAATAAGTACGACGGTGTGTTCGGCATCTGGTACGGCAAAGGACCGGGCGTAGATCGTTGCTCTGACGTGTTCAAGCACGCCAACATGGCGGGCACTACCCCCTGGGGAGGCGTGATTGCAGTGGCGGGTGACGACCATGTGGCCAAAAGCTCGACGGCCGCCCACCAGAGCGACCACATCTTCAAAGCCTGCGGTACGCCGGTGTTTTTTCCAAGCAATGTGCAGGAAATACTGGATTTGGGTGTCCACGCCTTCGCCATGAGCCGTTTTGCCGGTGTCTGGGCGGGCATGAAGACCATCCAGGAGATCGTGGAGTCCAGCTCCACGGTCATGATTGATCCCAACCGCGTCCTGATCAAAATTCCCACTGACTTTGTCATGCCGCCCGGTGGCGTACACATACGCTGGCCGGATGCGGCACTCGACCAGGAAGCCAGGCTGTTTGACACCAAATGGTATGCGGCGCTGGCCTATATCCGCGCCAACCGGCTGAACTACAACGCCATCGAAGGACCCAACGATCGATTGGGCATTATTGCCAGTGGCAAGGCTTTTAATGACACCCGCCAGGCATTGCTTGATCTGGGGCTGGATGACGCGACCTGTCAGCGTCTGGGAATCCGCCTTCACAAGGTCAATGTGGTCTGGCCCCTGGAGGCCCAACTTACGCGCGAATTTGCCACCGGCTTGCAGGAAATTCTGGTGGTGGAGGAAAAGCGCCAGGTCATTGAATACCAGCTCAAGGAAGAACTCTACAACTGGCGGCCTGACGTGCGCCCCACGGTGCTGGGCAAGTTCAACGAGGTTGAAGGTGACGGGCAATACGGCAGTGGCGGCGAGTGGTCCATGCCCAACCCGAGCGGTAGTACGCTGCTGCGCGCCAATTCCGATCTGTCGCCTGCCATCATTGCCCGGGCGATTGCGCAGCGCCTCCAAAAGCTCGGAGTGGATGCCCACACCCAGAGTGGCATTGATGCCCAGCTGGCGATCCTCAATGCCAAAGAGTCGGCCATGCACGTGTTGGAGGTGCAAGGTGCGCAGGCCGCGGTTCGCCAACCCTGGTTCTGCTCGGGCTGCCCGCACAACACCTCCACCAAAGTGCCCGAAGGCTCGCGCGCTATGGCGGGCATCGGCTGCCATTTCATGACGATCTGGATGGACCGCTCGACTGTCGGATTTACCCAGATGGGCGGCGAAGGGGTGCCATGGGTGGGGCAGCAGCCCTTCAGCCATGATCAGCATATGTTTGCCAATCTGGGCGACGGGACCTATTTTCACAGCGGCATCCTGGCGGTACGGCAAAGCATTGCCGCCGGGGTAAACATTACCTACAAGTTGCTCTACAACGATGCGGTCGCCATGACCGGTGGACAGCAGATTGGCGAGCGGCCGGAAGGACATTCCGTTGTGCAGATAGCCCAGAGCATGCGGGCAGAGGGCGCTATCAAAATTGTAGTTGTCACTGATGAGCCGGAAAAGTACGAAGGGGTGCAGGGGATTCCAGAAGGCATCGCCATTGAGCATCGGGATGGACTTGATCGACTACAGCGTGAATTCCGAGAGATCAAAGGCACCACTGTCATTATTTATGACCAGACCTGTGCGACCGAGAAGCGGCGGCGTCGCAAGCGTGGAACCATGGTGGACCCCGCTAAGCGAGTGCTTATCAATGAGCTGGTGTGTGAAGGCTGTGGAGACTGCAGTGTGCAAAGCAACTGCATTAGCGTGGAGCCGCTGGAAACGGAATTTGGTCGCAAGCGGCAGATCAATCAGAGTACCTGTAACAAGGATGTGAGCTGTGTCAACGGGTTCTGCCCCAGCTTTGTCACGGTGGAGGGCGGTAAGCTCAAGAAAAAGTCCAAGGGCCCCGCTGTATCAGCGACAGACGTATGGCCCGAACTGCCCCTGCCTGTAGTTGCCGATTTGCAAAACACCCCTGGCGGGGTGTGGGGCATTGTGGTGGCCGGTGTTGGTGGAACCGGTGTCATCACCATTGGCCAGTTGCTAGGAGTAGCTGCGCACATGGAAGGCAAGGGGATCGTGACCCAGGATGCCGGAGGGCTGGCGCAAAAGGGCGGTGCTACCTGGAGCCACGTGCTGATCGGTGTGAGCCAGGAAGCGATTCGAACCACCCGCGTGGGTATGGCGTCTGCCGATCTGGTGTTGGGATGTGATCCGATTGTGGTTGCCGGTAAAGAAACGCTGCTGCGCATGCGGCCACAGCGCACCCATGTTGCCCTGAATGCCAACAGTGCGCCGACTGCTGCCTTTGTCAAAAATGCCGACTGGGTTAACCCTGGCGAGGGGTGCGTGGCAGATATTGTGAAATTGCTGGGGGCCGATGCCGTAGGCGCCTTTGATGCCGATACTGCGGCAACCCGCTTGCTGGGCGACAGCATTTATACCAATCCCATGATGCTGGGTTACGCGTGGCAAAAGGGCTGGATTCCCCTGATGCAGGAGTCGCTGATGCGGGCAATGGAGCTCAACGCGGTGGCAGTGGACCAAAACAAGCAGGCCTTTGAGTGGGGCAGACGGGCGGCACATGACCCGACGGCAGTGCGAAAAGCGCTCCAAACGGTGCAAGTGGTGAGTTTCCTACCCCGCCAAAAGAAGTCTCTGGACGATCTGGTACGGGTGCGGGTAGAGTTTTTGACCCAATACCAGGATAGCGCTTATGCGCAGAGCTACCAGAGTTTTGTAGCCCGTGTTCAGGAAGCCGAGCAGCGCGGCGCTTCGAATGGTGCCTTGCCACTCTCAGAGGCAGTTGCCCGGTACTTGTTCAAGCTCATGGCTTACAAAGACGAATACGAGGTGGCGCGATTGCACACCGATGCTGCGTTTCAGAACAAGGTGGATGCCTTGTTTGAGGGCGACTACAAGCTTCATTTCCATTTGGCGCCGCCCTTGTGGGCCAGCCGCAACGAGCGTGGCGAGCTTCAAAAGTCCCCATTTGGACCCTGGCTACAAGGCGTATTCAGACTGTTGGCCCCTCTAAAAGTCTTGCGCGGTGGCGTATTCGACGTTTTTGGATACACCCAGGAACGAAAAGAGGAAAGAGCACTGGTAGAGGACTACCGCAAAGCCATTGACGGGTTTTTGCCCACCCTGGGGCCCTCCAATATAGGGGCGGTGCTGGAGTTTGCGCGATTGCCAGAGCAAATTCGCGGCTTTGGTCACGTCAAGGCAAGGCACCTGACTGCAGTCCGCGCGCAGTGGACTAACTTGTTGAGCCGCTTCCACCAGCCCCAGACCAATTAGGGGCTTGTTGCTGGACCGCGAAGCGGTCATGGCGCTGCCCGCTTACAATGCCCGGTTGTTTGCCTCAGTCTGGGGTGCAGGTTGCCGCGCGTTTTAGTCGGCTAAATTTTCTTTTTTCACCCGTTCGTGGAGTGTCCAGTGTTTATCTCTTCCGCTTTTGCCCAAACCGCTCCTGCCGCCGCTGGTGGTGATATGCAATCTTCCTTGATGAGCATGCTTCCGCTGGTATTGATGTTTGTGGTGCTGTACTTTGTGATGATTCGTCCCCAGATGAGAAAGCAAAAAGAGCACAAATCCATGATTGATGCTTTGGCCAAAGGCGACGAAGTAGTGACCGCCGGCGGCGTATTGGGCCGGGTCAGCAAACTTGGCGATAGCTACGTTGGCCTGGAAGTCTCCAGTGGTGTGGAAGTGCAAATCCAGCGCAGTGCTGTTGTGCAGGTACTGCCCAAAGGCAGCATCAAGTAATTACTCCCTGACATCATCATGAACCGTTACCCGGTGTGGAAGTACGCAATCATTGTGGTTGCGCTGTTGGTCAGTGCCCTGTATGCCTTGCCCAATTTTTTTGGCGAATCCCCTGCGGTGCAGGTGTCTGCCGCCAAGGTAACCACCAAGGTGGACACTGCCATTTTGGCCCGGGTGGAAGAAGCACTCAAGACTGCGGGCATCAAAGCCGATGTAGTCGCGCTGGAAGGCGCATCCATCAAAGCGCGGTTCTCCTCAACAGATGTCCAACTCAAAGCCAAGGATGCCATCCAGAAAGCGCTCAACCCGGATCCAACCGATCCACCTTTCGTGGTGGCGCTGAATCTGCTCTCGCGCTCTCCGGCGTGGTTGACCGCGATGCACGCTTCGCCCATGTACCTGGGCCTGGATTTGCGCGGTGGCGTGCATTTCATGCTGCAGGTCGATATGCAGGCCGCATTAAGCAAGCGTGCCGAGTCGTTGGCCGGTGATATTCGCTCGGTGTTTCGCGAAAAGAATGTTCGCCATAGCGGAATTACACGCAATGGACAGACCATCGAAATCCGTTTTCGCGAGGCTGCCGCCCAAGAAGCCGCCAAGCGTGTCATTGCCGACCAGTTCGCAGAGCTTACATCGGTGGAGTCTACCGATGGCGCCGAGTTCAAAATGGTGGCCTCCATCAAGCCGGTTTCAGCCCGCACCATCCAGGACCAGGCACTCAAGCAAAACATCACCACTCTGCACAACCGAATCAACGAACTTGGCGTGGCCGAGCCGGTGATTCAGCAGCAGGGCCAAGACCGCATCGTTGTGCAATTGCCAGGTGTGCAGGACACCGCCAAGGCCAAGGATATTTTGGGTCGGACCGCTACGCTGGAAATCCGCATGGTGGAGGAAAGTGCTGAGGCACGCGCTGCTGAAACCGGAACGGGCCCGGTGCCCTTCGGCTCGGAGCGTTACCTTGAGCGCAATGGCCAGGCCGTGATCGTCAAAAAGCAGGTGATTCTGACGGGTGATAACCTGACGGACGCCCAGCCTGGCTTTGACAACCAGACGCAGGAGGCGGCCGTTCACCTGACCCTTGACGCCAAGGGTGCCCGCATTTTCCGGGATGTGACCCGCGAAAGTGTTGGCAAGCGCATGGCCATCTTGCTGTTTGAAAAAGGCAAGGGCGAAGTGGTGACAGCCCCTGTCATTCGCTCTGAAATTGGTGGTGGGCGCGTTCAAATTTCCGGCCGCATGACCACCGTGGAGGCCGCTGACACGGCCCTGCTGCTGCGGGCGGGCTCACTAGCTGCCCCCATGGAGATTATTGAAGAGCGCACCATTGGTCCAAGTCTGGGAGCAGAAAACATTGCCAAAGGCTTTAACAGCGTGACTTGGGGCTTCCTGGCCGTTGCGGTCTTCATGTGCTTCTATTACATGCTCTTTGGCATGATTTCCAGCGTTTCACTGGCCTTCAATTTGTTGCTACTGGTGGCGTTACTGTCCATGCTGCAAGCCACGCTGACGTTGCCGGGTATGGCTGCGATGGCCCTGGTTTTGGGTATGGCCATTGATGCCAACGTACTTATCAACGAGAGGGTTCGCGAGGAACTGCGCAATGGGGCCTCTCCGCAGGCAGCTATCCACGCCGGTTACGACCGTGCCTGGGCCACCATCATTGACTCCAACGTAACCACCCTGATTGCGGGTCTGGCCTTGCTGGCCTTTGGCTCTGGTCCTGTGCGCGGTTTTGCGGTGGTGCATTGCCTGGGCATCCTGACCAGCATGTTCTCTGGCGTGTTCTTCTCCCGTGGAGTGGTGAATTTTTGGTACGGACGGCAGAAAAAGCTCAAAAGCGTATCCATTGGTACGGTGTGGCGACCGGACGCTGGCCAACAAGTCGCGTCCAACTAAGAGGCTTTTGATATGGAATTCTTCAAGATTCGCCATGACATTCCGTTCATGCGCAATGCGCTGGTGTTCAACCTGATTTCGCTGCTTACCTTTTTGTTGGCCGTTTTCTTCCTGTTCAGCCGTGGACTGCATCTTTCGGTCGAGTTCACGGGCGGAACGCTGATGGAAGTCAGCTACTCCCAGCCGGCAGATCTCAACGCCATCCGTTCCACAGTGGCGGGGTTGGGAATCAACGACGTGCAGGTGCAGAACTTTGGCACAGCCCAGGACGTGCTGATTCGCATGCCGGTGCAAAAAGGCAGCACCTCGGGCCAGCAAAGTGAAAGCGTCATGAAGGCCTTGCAGAGTGCCGATGCACAGGTCACTTTGCGTCGCGCCGAGTTTGTGGGGCCGCAGGTGGGTGACGAACTGGCAGCAGACGGATTGAAGGCGCTTGCCTTTGTGGTGGTGGGCATCATGCTTTACCTGGCCATCCGGTTTGAATGGAAGTTCGCCGTGGCCGCGATCATCGCCAATTTGCACGACGTGATCATCATTCTCGGGTTCTTTGCATTCTTCCAGTGGGAGTTTTCACTGCCCGTATTGGCTGCTGTTTTGGCGGTACTGGGTTACTCAGTGAACGAGTCGGTGGTTATTTTTGACCGGATTCGCGAAAACTTCCGTCGCTACCGCAAGATGAACACCACCGAGATCATCGACAACGCAATTACCTCCACGATCAGCCGTACGATCATTACCCACGGATCCACGCAGTTAATGGTGCTTTCCATGCTGTTGTTTGGCGGAGCCACCCTGCATTACTTTGCCTTGGCCCTGACCATTGGTATTCTGTTTGGTATCTACTCATCGGTGTTTGTGGCCGCAGCCATCGCCATGTGGCTGGGCATTGCACGTGAAGACCTGATCAAAGGTCCGATCAAAAAAGAAGAAAACCCGGATGACCCCAATGCGGGCGCCACGGTGTAAATAGCTGACCTGCGTGTCGATGGTCCACAGTGTGAATCCTTCCATGCAATTGGCGCGCGCAGTGCGAGAGCGCTTTCTGCAGGAAATGGGGCACGCCATGACAGAGTTGGGCGCAACCGTCCTGACCCGTCTGACGGAGCTACTCGATGAGCCATGCAGTTCCAGAGAGTCGCAATTGCGCCGCGATGTCTGGATGGCCTACAAGCGATGCAGGCCGCTATGGGTGGAAAGTACGCTGAAGATGTGGCGGGAATGTCTTGATCCCGCGCCAGCAGAGAAAAAATCTGCTTCGTCTCCCGAACCCGCAGGTCTGGAACTGGTCGGCACCGACGTGGTGGAAAACAAGATACTGGCTTCCCGGCTGGTGATGACGGTCAATGACAAAGTCCAGGCCCCACTCGACGATTTGCGTGTACGTATCAAGTTTCTGGAGAAGATCGAAGACCTGAGTGGCAAGGACATCCTGCGGCCAGAGGTTTTGGTGCTCTATATGGTGGAGCAGTGGAACCGCTCGGGCATGCCGGGTGATTCATGGCTTTCTGTCAATGACACCGTTCAGACGGGTCTCATTGCCAGCCTCAAAAAGGCCTATGAGAATTGCAACGCTCTCCTGATTTCCAAGGGTGTTTTGCCCACCATTGAATTGAAAGACCGCGTCAGGGCGCCGGTCCGCGCGGTCGCAAGTCGTGCACCGGCAGCAGTTCCATCCGGTGCCGCATCAGCGTCGGCGCCTCTTCAGCGACCCGAAATGCAGGGTTCGCACGGTGCTGATACAGGTCATGCGTCAGCACATGCCTCGGTGGGATCGTCGACTTTCTGGAGGCCCTCATCTGGTGGCGTCGGTGTCGCCCGTGATGACCACCATGCATCGGGCGATGCGAACATGATGGCGGCCACGCCCTTGGCTCGGGCCCGGGTCCGCGCGCAAGGGGTCATTGGCCAGATCAGACGGCTGTTCACCAGTTACACCGGCGGTGAGATGGCATCCGCAGTCCACCCCGTGCAGACTCCAGCGCTTGTGGAGGCGATCAGGCCCCAGGTGACGGCAGCATCGTACGCCAGCGGAGGCACGCTGTACATGGACTACTCACCCGCAGGAGTGGTCCGTGTGGCCGATGATTTGCGTGAAAAAACTGCGGAGCTCAAGAAGAAGGCTGAAACCAAGGGTGAGAAGGCCACCATTGAGATCGTGGCCCTGATGTTCCAGTCCATTTTGACCGAAGACCGCATTCCCCCCGGTATTCGGGTCTGGTTTGCCCGGCTTCAAATGCCGGTCCTGCGCGTGGCTCTGGAAGACCCTGATTTTTTGGGAACAACCGAACACCCCGCACGCATGCTGATTGATCGCATGGGCTCCTGTGTAATGGGCTTTGATGCGGCAGGCGTCGAAGGCCATGCCATGGAGGTGGAAGTTCGCCGCATTGTGCAGGTGATTGAACAGTACCCCGAGACCGGCAAAAAGGTCTACGAAATCGTCTACGAAGAATTCCAGCGCTTCCTCTCGAAGTTCCTGACGGTCAAAGAGTCCGCGCAAAAAGTGGTCAGCGTTGCCCAGCAGGTGGAACAGAAAGAAACCCTGACCATCCAGTTCACGATCGAGTTGCGAAGCCTGCTGCAGGACATGCCGGTGCGCGATGAGATCCGTGATTTTCTATTCAAGGTGTGGGCGGAGGTGTTGGCGGTTTCAGCGGTACGCAAGGGCCCCAAGCATGCGGACACCCTGACGCTCAAGAAGTCAGCCAGCGATCTGGTGTGGTCGGCAAGTGCCAAACCCAACCGGGCAGACAGGGCGCGCGTGATTCAGGATTTACCCTCTTTGCTGGCACGCTTGCGCGCGGGCATGACGCTTCTCACCATGGCGCCGCCAGAGCAGGAAGCGCATATCAAGAAGATCAGCGATACGCTGGCTGATGCATTTTTGTCCAAAACACAGGCGATTGCGCAGGACAAAATCGATGCACTGGCAGAGCGCTTGAGCAGCCTGGAAGACTTTGTCAGCGAGGACGGTGTGGGCGATTTGCCACTGGATGCCGAGAGCATCGAGATGATGCTGGGCATTGACGCGGCTGATATTGAAGTAGTTGCCAACGGCGGGGCCAAGCCAACGGCCGCTATGCAGGCCTGGGCGCAGGAACTCGATCTGGGCTCGTGGTTTACGCTGGACCACAATAGTCAGGTGGTTCGCGTGCAACTGGCGTGGTCGAGCGAGCGCAAACACCTCAACCTCTTTGCAACCCCATCGGGCAAGAGCTTTCTCATTCAGAGTGGTCGACTGGCAGCCTATTTACAGGCGGGTTTGCTGCTACCGCAGGAAGAAGAAACCCTTACCGTGCGCGCGGCAAGGGATGCCATGACCAAGCTCGAGGCGAACCCGGAGCGTCTGCTGTCCTGACGTTCTTCAGTGCGCGATGCGGTCCTGAGCGTCGTCGCAGAGTTCGTCCAGCACCAGTGGATCGGGTTCCTGACCAAAACTCCAGTACACCATCAGTACGATAAGTTTGAGATCGTCCAGGGTGACGGGGCCGCCGGGAGCCGCCATGGCACGGTCAATAACGACTTCGCGCATATGGGCAGGCAGAACCCCCGAGCCATCCAGAAAACGGATAAAGCCCAGGGCCTTGGTACCCAAGTGGGACTGTTCGTAGGAAGGATAAATCCGTATGCTGCCGGGGCTGGGTTGCACCAGCCAGGGCTGCGGAGCGGAGCGCTGGGCTGCAGTGTCGAGGCCTTTGAGCCAACTCAGCGCATCATCAATTTCCTCGGACTCAAAGCCCACCGCATTGAGTTTTCGCTCCAGATGGGCCGCTTCTGGGCAGCTTTCTCCGGTGTAGTAGTTTTCGTAAACGAAGGCAAGTACTTCAAACATGGGTGCAATATAGCGCAGAAAAATCGACTTCTCCGCCGCAGCCTGACTTGCCCCGCTTTTCTCGCTTTCAGCCCTCTACCAAACGCTGAAAAAGCCCCCCGGGAAGGCGGTTGAGCTCGCCCTGCAATTCGAGCGACATCAGTTGCGCCTGCAGTGCTGCGGTATCCAAGCCGGTTCGAGCCTGCAGGGCATCGAGGCTGACCGGGTCAAAGCCCATCGCGCCCAAAAGACCTGACTCCGAGCCAAAAAGGTCATCAACGCCCGATGTATCTGCTTGAGGCGCTCCTGAATTTATAGCTGATGCGGCTGCAAGATTCCACTGCAACTCTTCGAGGACGTCTTGCGCGCTTTCTACCAGCTTGGCTCCCTGCTTGATCAAGGCGTGGCACCCCCGAGCCTGGGTGGAGTGAATGGAGCCGGGTATGGCAAACACGTCTTTCCCCTGCTCGGAAGCCAGCCTTGCAGTAATCAATGATCCCGATTGCAATGCCGCCTCGACCACCAAGGTGCCCCTGGCAAGCCCGGAAATGATGCGATTACGCTGGGGAAAGTTGGCCGCCAGCGGCGGGGTTCCCAGGGCGTATTCGCTAAGTAAAACACCATGCTGGGCGATACGGTGGGCCAATACCCGGTGCTGCTTGGGGTAGACGCGGTCCAGACCGGTGCCCACCACTGCGATGGTAGCCAGCTGCTCTGGCCCAGCACCTTCCAGCGCGCCCTCATGGGCGGCGCCATCGATTCCCAGGGCCATGCCGCTGACGATGGACAGCCCCGCCTGCGACAGGGCCACAGAAAACTGACGCGCGTTGGCAGCGCCTTGCGGTGTGGGGTTGCGGCTGCCGACCACGGCCAGACAGCGCTCGGCACAGGTATTGAGACCGCCTTGTTCCCACAGGCTTGCAGCCCCCATGGCGTAAAGCATCACGGGGGGATCTTCAATGTTCAAGAGCGATTGTGGATAGAGGGAATCACCCAGGGTCAGTAGGCGTCGAGATGCACGATCTTCCTGCAGCCAGTTCCAGGTTTGGTCCAGAAGAACGGTCAAACCCTCGGGCGCGCGTAGCAGTGCAGTGGCCTGCGTTTCACTGACGACCTGCCTTAAGGCTTCATAGGATTGCGAATAGAGTTGCTGGGGTAGTCCAAACTGGGCCAGCAACTTGCGCGCCGTTCCCATTCCAACTCCGGGTGTGAGCTGCAGACGCAACCAGGCCTTGAGCTCCTCGCGGTCCATGGGATGGTGGCTAGCGTGGTGACACCAGACGATCGCCGACGCGCACGCCATCGGTGATTTCGAGAATCAAGCCGTAGGACACCCGATCAAAGGTCCGAAAGACCATCAACAAACCGTTGCGTTCATTGGGCAGTTGCATCAAAGGCCGACGATCGTCACCTTTGTCGATCACGCGTGCGCCGCGCTTGAGGATGGCCATGACATGCCCGGCCTCTAACCCATCACGCGTACCCTTGTTGATGGCCACCACCTGGTTCTGTGCCGCATTGACGACGGCACTACCGTACACAGAAATGATGCTTCCCACCAGGTCCTCGGCGGGTGCGTGCGGGATGTAGCTCAGAAACTGGCGTGGCGGCTCGGGCAGCAGGCGGTCACCTACCCGCATTTCTTCCTTGGCGCCTACGATGTCAATCGTGGCAGGGACGATGGCGCCTCCAGCGGCACTTTCACCCCGGACAAGAGTTGCCTTGCCCACGTACTGGGCCTCATACCCCAGCACCTCACCGGATTCAGGGTCTTTCAGCGGTGTGGCATTGCGAAAAACCCGGAACATCTTCTGTTGGGGCTCATCGTCGAGCAGTGGGTTTCCGTCCTGCCCGCGTACATAAGCCCGGTCACCCTTGCTGAGCAAAACGCGCCCTTCCTGGGCCGAGACGATGCGCGGTGCACCTCTGAACTCGGCATCGTCAACAACAAGGGGTTCGGCCAGAAACGGCTCAATTGCTCTGGGATTGAGGGTTGGAAGAGCGTTGTCTGCCAAGGACTCATAGCGTGTGCGGGGCGACAGCTTGACAACCTCCGGCTCGGCTTCGCCCGTCGTGAGCCTGGCCACACCGTTGAGGCGCTCGAGTTTGAGAACCTGGCCAGGGTAGATGCGGTGCGGGTTCTTGATATCTGAAAGATTCATGCCCCAGAGTTCGGGCCAGCGCCACGGTGTTGTGAGGTACAGCTTGGAAATGGCCCACAGAGTGTCGCCGCGTTTGATGGTGTAACTCTCAGGCGCGTCAGGCGCGAGCTCGCTCAGGGGTACGCCCTTGGAGGCGACCTGGTTGGCGGTGGCCTTCTGGCCCGCCGTTATAGGGTAGTTTTGCGCCTGAGCGGGTGCCGTAATCAAGGCACCGGTCAGCGTGGTCAATACGGCCAGCGCCACGCTGGATTTCGCCATCAGGTGTTTCATCATAAGAAAGATCGGGGTCAGTACAACTTCATAAAGTACGCGCGATTTTGCGCTCAAGCCCTTGATTCGGCAACGTTTTTGGCTTGAGCGCCGCACAAGAGTCGGCAAAAGTAGCGAAAATAGCCACATCTTTGAAGACGTTTCCATGGCCTTACTCCCCATTCTTTGTTACCCCCATCCTAATCTGCACAAGATCGCAAAACCGGTAGCGAGCGTGGATACCCGCATCCAGGCGCTGGTGCAGGACATGCTTGAGACCATGTACGAAGCCAAAGGCATAGGCCTGGCTGCGACCCAGATCGATGTCCATGAGCGTGTGATCGTGATCGATGTGTCGGAGGAGCGGGATCAACCCCTGGTTCTGATCAATCCGGAAATTACCTGGAAAAGCGCCACGACCCACCTGAACGAAGAGGGCTGCCTGTCGGTGCCCGGCATATACGATGGCGTGGAGCGCTTTGATGAAGTGCATGTGAAAGCGCTGAATGAAAAAGGCGAGAGTCGTACGATGGAAACCAAAGAGCTGCTGGCGGTTTGCGTGCAGCACGAAATGGACCACTTGATGGGCAAAGTGTTCGTGGAATACCTGTCGCCACTGAAGCGCAATCGCATAAAAACCAAAATGCTCAAAGCCCAGCGCGAGGACGCGCGTTGAGCGCCACCCCATGAGGGTCATTTTTGCCGGAACGCCCGAGTTCGCGCGGGTGGCGCTGGCCAAGCTCCATGCGGCAGGTCACACCATCAGCCTGGTGCTAACCCAGCCTGACCGACCCGCAGGCCGAGGCATGAAATTGCAGGCGTCGGTGGTCAAGCAGTTTGCTCTGGAGCATTCCCTTGCGGTTGCGCAACCCCGAAGCCTGCGCCTCGATGGCAAGTACCCTGAAGATGCCGCTGTTGCCCGCCAGGCCATTGCCGACGCGCAAGCCGATGTGATGGTGGTGGCCGCTTATGGGCTCATCCTGCCGCAGTGGGTGCTCGACGATATGTCAGGTCCTGGCAAATGGGGTTGCCTCAACATCCATGGATCCTTGCTGCCACGCTGGCGCGGTGCTGCGCCTATCCATCGGGCCATTGAAGCCGGGGACCACCAAACCGGCATCACCATCATGCAAATGGACGCTGGGCTGGATACGGGAAACATGCTTCTGGTTCAGTCCCTGCCCATTGGTGAGCAGGATACTACTGCCGTACTACACGACCGCCTTGCCGATATGGGCGGCGACATGGTGGTGCAAGCATTGCAATTGGCAGCCACGGCAAGTCTGCGCCCCACGCCACAGTCTGATGCGGGCGTAACCTACGCCCACAAGCTTGAAAAGCAGGAAGCTGCCATTGACTGGCAGCAGGACGCAACTGCACTTGTGCGCAAGGTCAGGGCTTTCAATCCTTTTCCGGTCGCTTTCACTGCGCTTCATGGCGAAATAATCAAGATTTGGGCGGCGAATGTCCAGCCGGGATCTAGCACGGCTGAATGTGGGTCTATTTTGGCTGTGGCGCCCGAAGGTATTGCAGTAGCTGCTATGAATTCAATAGTAAATATTACGGAACTGCAGCGTGCTGGCAGCAAACGGATGTCCGCCGCTGACTTTGTGCGCGGTTTTCCGCTCCAGCCTGGTCAGGTTCTGGCGTGATGCAGCGCTGGCGCAGCTGGTGGAGTCATCCCGAGTTTCAGCGGGGGCTTCGTGAAATGGCGGCGGTTTCGCCCGGCCTGGCTGCCTGGGGTCTGATGACGGGCGTGGCCATGGTCAAGTCCGGCATGAGCACGGTAGAGGCCGTGGCCATGAGCTTGCTGGTGTTTGCTGGCAGTTCCCAGCTTGCGGCCATACCGCTGATCGCAGCCGGGGCGCCCGTATGGGTGATTCTGGCAACTGCTTTTTGCGTCAATCTTCGGTTTGTGGTGTTCAGCGCCCATATGCGGCCCTACATGATGCATCTGCCCTTGCGATGGCGCTTGTTCAATGGCTACCTCACGGCCGATCTCAGCTACGTCATGTTTACCAAACGATTCCCCCATCCGGCAACCGATGCGATGGGCCAACGTGAACAATTGGCCTACCTGGGGGGAGGCAGCTTGTTTAACTGGAGCAGCTGGCAGGCGGCCAGCATGTTAGGTATCGCCCTGGCCCATTCGGTCCCCACCCATTGGGGGCTGGGGTTCGCGGGCATATTGGCGCTGCTGGGCGTTGGCGCCTCGCTGGCAACTAGCAGCCTGCGGCGTGTTTCAGCCGGGGTAGCGGGTATGGCTGCGGTGGCTGCATTTGCGTTGCCCTTCAAGCTCAATATCGTGGTTGCCATAGCGGCGGCGGTCTCTCTGTGCCTGGTTCTGGAGCAATTGCGTCCTCCTGGAGCCGGAGCCAAATCGACAAGGGGCAACACATGAGCCAGACGGACGGATGGACGCTGAGTGTAATCGCAGGCTTGGGCTTGGTGACCTTGGTCACCCGCTGCTTCTTTTTTCTAAGCAGCCGGTCGTGGCAACTCCCCCATTGGGCGCAGCGCGGCTTGCAATACGCCCCGATCGCTGCCCTGGCAGCTGTGGTGCTGCCCGAGGTGGTCATGGTGCAGGGAGCGCTCATACACACTTGGCAAGACGCCAGGCTTTATGCGGTTCTGGCGGGTTTGACCTACTTCTTCGGCAGGCGCGGCGCCGGTCAGGCGGTTTTGGGCACCATCGTGTCTGGCATGCTGGTGTACTTGCCTTTGCACATCGGGCTGGGTTGGTAGGCAGCGGGACGAATCTACAATCCGAGATTGAAGGATTTGCCCAAGGCGCATCCGCGAAACCGGCGCAAATTCATTTTTCATTTCTCAAGGTGATTCCATGAATGTCATCCGGTTCTCAGATCTGTGTGCCCAAGGCAAAGCAAGTAACAAGCGCGTATTCATCCGTGCCGACCTCAACGTCCCCCAGGATGATTCCGGTGCCATCACCGAAGACACCCGCATCCGGGCCAGCATTCCCTGTATTGAGATGGCCCTCAAAGCCGGAGCCGCAGTCATGGTCACTTCTCACCTCGGGCGCCCGACCGAAGGCGACTTTAAGCCCGAAGACTCCCTGGCACCTGTTGCAAAACGTATGGGTGAACTCATGGGCCGCGACATCCCCGTCATCGCCAACTGGGTAGATGGCGTCAAAGTCAACGGTGCTGACCTGGCCCCTGGCCAGCTTGTCATGCTGGAAAACTGCCGAGTCAACAAAGGCGAAAAGAAAAACAACGAAGAACTCTCCAAAAAGATGGCCGCCCTATGTGACATCTTTGTCCACGACGCCTTTGGCA